>CANORX010000042.1 GCA_947569225.1 uncultured Clostridia bacterium | reverse complement strand
CAAACAAGATGGCTTGATGCTAACGGTAAAGTTACTGATGATATTACTAAATCTGTTACAGGAGAGATTTATTCTCATACTAAAGGTAATTGGCAAAGATTAAGTAAAGCTAAACTTGCTGAAGCTGTTAAAGCTGTTATTGAAAACACTCCTGGTGCTAAAGCTAGTCTTGAACAAGATTATAAGATTGCTAAATGGAAATATGACCAAAATGGTAGTAATCCTGATATAACAGATAAAAATGGTATTCTACTTACTCCTGAACAGTATCTTGCTAAACGTATTGACCCTTTCTATAATGCTGCAACTTTTTATAATCAAGATAGTAATACTACTTATGGTGAAGCATGGAAAGCTCAATTAGCTTTATCTAAACAAGCTGGTTCTGGAAGTAGTGCTCAAAGAAAACAAGCTATTGATAATTTAACCTATAAAGGTACTCCTGTTCGTATTGATAATTTTATGCCTGCTCAAGCTCAAGCTGAAATTACTAGCAATAGACAATCAATAGCTGGATTACTTAGTAAATATAATCCTGATATTAATATTAATTTAAGCACTGCTAATCCAGATGATATTAGAACTAGTATTATGACTAATATTACTAATCCATCTGATAGAGCATATGCTCTAAGTTATCTTAATGATATTATTGATAATCAAGAATATATTAATAGTCTTAAAGTTGGTAAATCGCAAGATAGCATCGACGGGTTTGATACATATAATTCTATTATTAGTTTAAGTGATTTACCTAATAATAAATATTCTGATACATATAGTAAATATGTTAATCAGATATTTGGAGATAGTAGTTCTATTAGACAATACTTTAATAATGATGATGTTTATAACTCATTTATTAATGCTCTTGGTGGAGAGAAAAAAGCAATTAGTCTTGGAATAAGATTTGGTTCTGATGGTAATGGTTATAGATATGCTGAATTACCTAAAGATTATCATAAATCTATTTATAGTTTTGGCAAAGCTGTTAAAGAAGCTGAAGATACTAGAAATCCTTTAAATGCTTTTCTTAATTCTGCTAAAACTAGATTCTTTGGTTATGGTGATAAATTTGTTAGAGTTGATTCTAATGGTGAAGAACATCATGCTGGATTACCAACAGGTAATAAAGAACCTTATATTGGTTTAGTTAATTATGTTGATTCTCTTAAATCTAAAAATGATGCTGTTCTTGATGGTGGCAAAATAACTTCTTCTACTATTGGTATTAGTGCTTTAACTCCTGAATTAGCTGAAATTAATTTTATGATGAATGCTAATCCTGAAGAAGCTAGTAAACTTTCTGCTTATAAGAAGAATAAAGAAGAACAAGCTATGATGGCTATTCGTAGTGGTATTGATTTAACTCAAGGAGAAGCTTATATTACTAGTGAAAATGGAGTATTTGAACCTATGACTTCTGAAGATAGAAAAGCTTATACTGCATATCTTAGAAGTGCTAAAGAAAATGAAATTACTCCTACTATTGTTCGTGACCCAAAAACTGGTGATGTTGGAGTTCAAATTAATATTGCTGGTTATTACGATACAGAAGGTAAACTTAAAAGAGAACCTATTACTTTACTTGTAGGTAGTGGTGCCATTGATAGTTCTATTATTCAATCTTGGAATCAAGATACTAGTTGGAGAGCTGCTGGTAAAGTAGAAAATTATTATAATGCTAATAGACCTATTTCTCTTACTAATAATGCTGCATTTACTGGAATTGATAAATTTAAATTAGTACCTAATGGTGGAGGTTTTAATTTAATTAATTCTACTAATAATCAAACTATTGGTTTAGTAAGTAAAGAAAATGCTGTTGATATTGTAGATAATTTATCTCAATGGGAACAAACTGTAACTGCTGTTAAAGCTGGTATGGCAGTAGATGAAAATGCTGTTAAAGCTATTCAACAAAATGTTGCTACTAAACTTGCTCAACTTAGTGGAAGTACAGTTCCTTATGTTATTCAATATTACTATGATGAATTAACTAATAATCTATATTAATATGGATGTATTAAAGTTTCTACAAGGTGGTAACAAAACACCTAATCCTGAATATAATCCTAAAACTAAAAAGGGGGCTATACAGCCTCCTACTTTAGTTGATTACAACCCTGGCACTTCTATTAGTGACCAGGGTCGTGGTCATTTATTTAGTCGTATTGCTGGGCAATCATATAATCTTAACCAATATGATATAGATAAATATGCTCCTTATGATGTTTATGTTAATCCTGTTGATGACCCTGAAAAACTTGATAAAGAACGTGCTGTTAATCAAAGTAATTGGGAACAAGGATTAAGAATGATTGGACAGATTGGTAATGAAATTACTGTTGGTACTGCAATAGGTTTTGCTGATTTAGCTGATGCTTTCTATAATATGATTAGTGATAGTCCTAATGATTATCAATCTGAAATAAGTTCTGGACTTGAATCTTTAAAAGAATCTATTAATGAAAGATTAGCTATATATCGAGAAAATCCTAATGCTGCATTTGACATTGGAGATTTTGCTTGGTGGGCTAGTAATGCTCCTAGTATAGCTAGTTCTTTAACTCTTATGGTTCCTAGTACAGGTCTTGCTAAAAGTGTTTCTTTATTAGGTAAAGGTATAAAGTTTAATAAATTAGCTAATAAAATGGCTAATGCTATTAACATGACACAAAAGAGTAGAGCAATTACTAGTAGAATAGCAGAAGCTACTGCTATTGGAATTCCTTCTCGTTATCTTGAAAATTATCAAGAAGCTAGACAAACTTATAATGATATTGAAGATTATTCTAAAACTCAACTTGCTAATATGAATGATAAACAAAGAGAAGAGTTTTATAATAATAATCCTAAATATAGAGATATGTCTGATGAAGAAGTATCTAAAGATATTGCTAAAAATAGTGCTGATATTACTTTTGCAGAAGATTGGGCTAATGTTCTTTTTGATGTATGGCAAGTTTATAGTTTAAAGAACTTATGGAAAAATGCTTTAAGTGGTAATACAACTAGTTCTAGACTTAGAAATTTAAATACTGCATTTAATAGTAATATTGATGATGCTGCTGCAATTACTAATGCTTTAAGTAATAAAACTACTAAACAAGCTATTACTAGTACATTAAAAGATGTGGGTAATGATATTCTTCATGGCGTTAGAGCTGAATGGACTGAAGGTGTTGAAGAAGCTATTAATTATATAGCTAGTCAAGATGGTTTATATAATGGTAAAAAAGTATTTGATAAAGATATTCCTCAACAAACTATTAAAGATTATCTTCAAGACCCAATGTTATGGGAACAAGCATTTTGGGGTGCTCTTGGTGGTATCACTTTTAGTAGTGTTATGAATAAAGCTGGAGAATTTATTAATAAACGTCTTGATAAAGATTGGACTTCTGCTGAAAAACAAAGAGAAAATGAAATTCTTGGTCGTACTGCTACTTTTCAAGCATATCAAGAAAGACTTAATAGTATAGCTAATGGTAAAAATCCATTTATAACTATTACTGATGAAAATGGTCAACAGGTTAATCCAGATATTATTACTGGTACTGAAGAAGAACTTCGTAGTATAGCTGAAAAAGAATATATGGATAATATTATTATTAATTCTATGAACGCTGGTAATTTAGGACTTCTTGAAAGTTCTATTAATAGTAAAGAATTTAATGATAGTATTACTAATAAACTTGGATTACAACAACAAGATAGTAATGAACTTATTAATAGATTTAAAACTGAAATTAATAATCTTAAAAATGAATATAATACTACTTTAAATAAAGTTAATAGACTTGGTGGTGGATTTGAAGTTGGTCGTATTATAGCTACTCAAATGGTTCACGCTCGTAATCGTCAAGAAAATTATAATAATCTTCTTAATTGGGCTAATAATGTTTTAAATCAAGATATTACAAATAATCATATTGAAGATGTTGATATTACTTCTGCTAAAAATGGTATATATCAACATATTATTAATAGTATTCAAAGAGATATTAAAACTATTCAAGATAACGCTGCAATTAATAATTCTGTTAAACAAGAACGTATTGCTCAATTAAATGAACGATTAGATGCTATTAATAAACTTTATACTCCTATTGATATTGAAAATAAAAATGATATTCAATCAGCTATTCAACTTCAAAAACAATATAATGAAGTATTTAAAGATTTAGCAGAAGTTGTTAATGCTGAAATTAATGTTGAGGTTAATAAAAATCAACTTAATTTATCTGATGATAATATTAAATCTCGTATAACTTATCTTAATAACTTCTTTGATAGTAGTCGTAAAAAGATTGTTAATAAAGCTATGGACGATTTACGTAATGCTTATAAACAATATGGAAAAGATTATGTTAATTCTGTTATTAAAGATGCTAATAATGGTAATAAACCAAATATAGATAAAATTATTCGAGATGCTTATGCTGCACTTGATTTAAGTTCTAAAGGTAATGAACATCTTAAAAATACAATAGAACAATTAGCTGAGATTGCTGAGATTGAAAACGATGTTAATAATACTTCTAAAGAGGAAGAAGTTGCTCCTGTTAATCCTGATGTTAATGAAGTTAATGAAACTGATGTAGATGATACTAACTCATCTCCATCCTCCACGGGGAGTATAGCGGAGCGAAGCGAAGCGGTTCCTAGTGAGCCTACTAATACTGAACAACCTCAATCTCAAACTGAACAACCAATTTCTCAAGAACCTATTAGTACTCCTAAATCTGAAGTTAATAATACTCTTCCAGATGATGATTTCGAACGTGGTCAAATAGGTACTGATTTGGTTTATGAAAGTATAGCTGATTTAGAAGATTCTTTAGGACATGAATCTACTAGTAGTGATTTACTTAATGCTAGACAATCTATTATTGATAAACTTAGTCAAGCTGGATTTGAACAAACAGAAGCTAGTGATATAGTTAATAATATTATTGATGGTCTTACAGGAGGTAGTTTATATAGTTCTGTTCAAGATGATAGTACTAGACGTTTATTACTTAATGCTACTTATGCTACTGTTACAGGTAATGAACGTAATATAGAAGCTATTATGGATGATTTTGCTAATAGTGTTGATAGTGAAGGTAATACTAGAGGTAAAATTGTTAATGGTAAAGTATATCTTAGTATTGGTCAATTAGTTGAATATATAGATAGTGTTACGGGTAATAAAATTATTAAAAATTATTTGTTTAATCAAATAAAAAACTATCTTTACGCAAGCACTAATAATCAAGGTAAATATCGTGCTACTGATGAATCAACTATTAAAAAACTTAATGCTAGACAATTTGTTCAATATGTAGATGGTATTGCTAAAGAACGTCTTGAAAGACTTCAAGTTGAACATACTAATAATGTTAATCTTAAGTATATAGTAGAGAATGAAAATGTTAAAGCATTTACTTCTATTAAACAAGGTGATTATCTAGAAACTGAATATGATAGTAAGCTTAGACGTATTAATATACTTGCTAATGGTACAATTATTGGTTATATAGGAGTTCCAAATATTGATAAGTTTGGTAATTATGATATGGTTAATCAAGGTTGGAAATATAATATTCATGCTGAAAATGGCCAAGTTATTTCTCCACTTAAAGACGCTTTAATTAGTATTCTTGATGGTGATAGATTTGACGAAGAATTTATTGGTCATTTATATGAACTTGCTGTTAAAGAAGAAGTTACAAATAAAGAACTTGATACTTTATTTAAAGAATTTGAAGTTAAATATCCTGATATTGTTAAAAACTTTACTACTCCTGTTGCAAGTTTTGATTTAGCTGGACATCTTGTTAATCTTACTAAATATATATTTAATCAACCTTATGAAAATAGTCATGAAGCTAGTATTAATCGTTGGTTTAATAATCTTCTTAATAGTTATGATCAAGCTATTACAATAGTAAAAGGTGATTTTAAAGGTAAGATTAGAGCTGTTAATGTTAAATATGGAGTTCTTAATACTATTGATGATGCTAATGGCGAATGGAATGATGTACAAGAAACAGTAGTTAATTATAATAAAGATGTTAATAAACTTGGTGTAGTTGTACAAGGTCAAGTATATCTTAATGGAGAAAGTAAACCTACTATTATTGAAAATCTTACTACTAATGGTATGCCTGTTATTAGTATTCCAAGTAGTGATGGTACTTCTCTATATGCTTTTTGTAAACAAGTTCCATTAAATAGTAATCTACTTAAAGGTGATGCTCGACGTATTATTAATTCTATTAAGAATGAAGTTAATAATCTTTGTAGAGATTATATTAGTGGTAAAATAAGTTTTGGTGAACTTAAACAAAGTCTTGGAGATATATTTGGAAATAATAAACTTATTAACGGAGATAGAAATAATGGACTTCAAATTAGTATTAATCCTACTAATATAGGTTTTTATGTTAAAGGTGCACATTTTAATGGTAAAGATTATGCTTTTACTATTAATTCTGATGCTGGTAATTATAAACGTAATATTATTATTAATTCTCCTTATGTTGTTAATAGTGCTTTTAAAATAGGTAAAAGTTATGGTATTAATGCTAGTACTATTGATGAATTAGATAATGCTCTTCGTCCTGTTATTGATGAAATGTTTAACTATGCTCAATTTGCTATTAGTAAAGATTTTATTAATGATAGTACAAAAACTAATGATAAAACTAATAAATATATTTATCGCGAAAATGGTAAAACTATTATAAATATTGATAGTAAAACTTATAGTTATAATAGTTATCAAGATTTTATTATTAGTAATGGTTTAGTTAGAACTAAATTAGCTAATACTAATACTAATGAAACTGCTGGTAATTGGCAAATAGATATTCATTCTAAACTTGATATTACTTATGAACTTGAGGGTAGACCCCCCGTGGAGGATGGAACAATACCTGAACAGCTATCAGAGTTCATGTTAGATGATACTCTTAATGCTATTAATTTTAATGCTTTTGAATCTGCTATAACTGCTAAGAATTTAACTCGTGGACTTAAAAAGTATTTTGCTAATGACCAAACTGCTATTGATTATATTAATGCTCTTCAAAAGATTGGTATATTGCCTAAGAATATTCAAGTTGTAGATAGTATTACTGATAATAATGGTAATCAAGTTAATGCTGTTTATCATCGTGATACTGATACAATTGAACTTAGTAGTTCTGCTATTGCTGGTCAAAGGGTTTATCGAGTTATTAATATTATACTTCATGAAAGTTTACATAGACAACTTTATACTAAATATAATACTGAACAAGCTCTTGCTTTAGTTAAACCTATATATGATAAATTTAAATTTTGGCTTGATACTCAAGATAATTCTACTAAAGAAAGACTTAAACCTTATTTATTTGAGAACTTTAATACAAGTGAAGCTCTTGAAGAATTTCTAGTTGAAAGTATTACTAGTAATGCTCTTATGTCAGCTCTTAATGAAATAAAATATGATAATAGAAAAACTAATAAACGTAAGACTTTATTTAGTAGACTTCTTGAAGTTATTGCTGATATGTTAGGTATTAAAATTAATGAAGATAGTTTATTAGCTGCTGCTAGAGATGCTTATAAAGCTATTAAAAAAATGCCTAAAGAAAGTAATCAAGAGGCTATTCAAGGAACTTTTCAGTTTGAAGAAGAAACTGCTAGTACAGAACAAATTGAAAATCCTAATGAAGATAATAGTCAAGATTATAATTATAATAATGATAATCTTAATGATGGACTTGATATGTTTAGTAGTGTTGATGATGATATAGTGCTGAATATGGCTGAATTAACTA
>CANORX010000041.1 GCA_947569225.1 uncultured Clostridia bacterium | reverse complement strand
GTTTTGGGACATAATCAAATACTAACACTTAAGACATTATCACATGCTAATCATAATATTAAAAGTTTTGGCTAAAAAAGATTGACAAAACGGCCCTTATAGTTTAGTATATAGACTTACCAATTCACTTTAGGCGAATTGGTGCTAGTATCACACTAGCCAACCCCTTTTTATTCTTTTTTCCGGATAGCTCTCAGGGGGGCTATCCTTTTTTTATGTGTTTTTTTTATTTAATAAAAACCTCACTTCTTATTAATGGAAATGGGGTTTCATGTTATTAATTTAATTTATAAATATTCTTTTTTAGAAATAGTTTTTTCTTCTTTGTTTACTTCTTTATTTTTACTTAAGTTATGATAGTATTCATATCTGTTTTTTGCATTATTCATATTTTCTATATATAGTTTTTCATATAATTTAGGATTAATACTTTCTAAATTTTTATATCTCATTTCTTTGGCAAAAACTGTTTCATATATTTGAAAATTAGGTTCTTTGCTATCAATAGAAAGTTCTTTATTAATAGGATTATATCTCATTAATATATTATAACCGCTTTCTACTAAAAGCTTTTGTTCTTCTACACTATTTGATAATCCACCTTTTATGCCATGGGCTATGCATGGACTATAGGCTATTATAAGGCTAGGTCCATTGTGCTCATTAGCTTCTTTAAAGGCTTTTATAGTTTGATTCATGTTAGCTCCTGCACTTATACTAGCTACATAGACATTAGGTATTGACATACCAATTTGAAATAAATCTTTTTTTGGTTTTAGTTTACCTGTGCTTGCAAATTCTGCTACTGCACCTACTCTAGTAGATTTGGACGTTTGTCCCCCTGTATTAGAATATACTTCTGTGTCTAAGACTAATATTTTTATGTTTTCATTTGTTCTTAATACATGGTCTAACCCTCCAAAGCCTATGTCATAAGCCCATCCGTCTCCTCCAACTATCCATACTTTTCTAGAAGGAATGTAGTCTATTAGTTCTTTTAAGTCTGTTCTTATGTTAGCTTTCTCTAGTTGGTTTTTAACTTCTAATGTAATGTTACTGTCTTCTATATTGTCTATCCATGTTTTAAAGATGTCTTTTACGTTTTTATCAACTTCATCTTTAGTTTCTATCATAATTTCTTTTACTCTGTCTCTTGCGGTTTTGTATGCTGTGTGAATTCCTAGTCCAAATTCAGCATTGTCTTCAAATAATGAGCTTATCCAAGGTATTTTATATGGAGTGCATGGCAAGCTTGCTCCATATATAGATGAACAACCAGTGGCATTTGCAATTACTATTTCTTTTCCATATAGTTCTGTAAGAGTTCTTAAGTATACTGTTTCACCACATCCTGCACATGCACCTGGGAATTCAAAGACTGGCTTATTAAATCCTATTCCTTTAACTGTAAATTTTGAAAAAGGTGTTTCGTTTTTTATATTATTGTTGAGATAATCACAAATTATATCAGTTTTGTTAGATGATTCTTCCATTATTAAAGCTTTTTCTCCGTTTTTACCTGGGCATACTTTCGTACAAAGACCACATCCTGTACAATTATCGGTATTGATACCTAGATAGAATCCTTTGTTATTTTCACCTAAACTTGGAATAGTGTCTTCTTTAGTAATTAGAGAGTTATTTAATTCTTCTTCAGTTATACTAAAAGGTTTAATGATAGCATGAGGGCATATAAAGGCACATTGGTTACATTCTATACAGTTTTCTTTACACCATTTAGGAACTTTGTTAGATACTTTTCTTTTATCAGATGCACTTGTTCCACCTTCAAATGTTCCATCACTGTGGTCTAAGAAGTCAGATACTTTAAGCATATTTCCACGTCTATGGAGCATTTCGCTATTTATGTCTCTTTTTTTCTCTTGGTCTTTTGTTTCACTAAAGATGTTAAAGGCAAATTCTCTTAAATAATCTATACTTTCGTCTAATACGTTTAAGTTGGCATTAACAATGTTTTCTCCTTTATCACGGTACATTTCTTTTATGTTTTCTTTAAATTTAACAGAGTCTTCTCCTTTTACTCCTAACATTTTTAGCATATACCACGCGATTATATTGTTTATTTTACCTCTTAAGTTGTATTTGTCAGCTAAAGCATCTGCATTTGTTACAAAGAATTTAATGTTTTTTTCTTTTATTTCTTTTTTCATATCATTGGGCTTCATTTATTTCTTTATCATTTTTACTAGAGTTAAGTAGAAATATACCATTTTTTTTGATATTAGAAAGTATATCATATTTGTTTAAATATGTGTCTTTTGAAACTACTATTAGATTAGGTTCAGTTAAGTAGTATGGTGCATTTATAGGACTGTCATCTATTCTTAAATGGCTTATGGTTACACCACCACTTTTTTTAGAGTCATATTCAAAGTAACCTTGGACGTAGTTACCATCTTTGGTTCCTATTACTTTAAGAATGTTTTTACTAGCACTTACCATTCCGTCTGAGCCAAATCCAAATACTTTTATTTCTTTCCATTTTTTATCCAATTTATAGTCTTTGATATCTAAGTTTGTATTTGTTACGTCATCTATTATCCCTAAGGTAAAATGGTCTTTCATTTTGTGTTTATTCATGTTGTCAAATACAGAAGTTATTTGGGCAGGTGTAGTGTCTTTACTAGATAGTCCATATCTTCCTCCAATTATTTCAATACTTTCGTCTTTTAGTGACGTACAAACGTCTAGGTATAATGGTTCTGCAATAGACCCTGCTTCTTTAGTCCTATCTAATACTGTTATTTTGTCTACACTTTTTGGAAGAACGTCTAAAAAGTATTTCAAACTAAATGGTCTATATAGGTGAACACATATTACTCCTACTTTGTCTCCTTTAGAGTTTAAGTCGTCTACTACTAATTTTATAGTATCAATTACACTTCCCATGGCAACAATTATATTTTTAGCGTGGGTGTCTCCGTAATATGTAAATGGTTTGTATTCCATTTTAGTTATTTCATTTATTTTTTTCATATAGTCATTTACTATGTCAGGTAGATTGTTATAATAGTTATTTCTGACTTCTGTGTTTTGAAAGTAAACGTCTTCTGTTTCACTTGTACCTCTTGTTATAGCTTTTCCTATGTTTAGAGAACGATTTCTAAATTCTTTTATTTTTTCTTTATCTATTAAATCTTTTATTATTTTTTTATCTAAGATATTTATTTTATTTATTTCATGACTGGTTCTAAATCCATCAAAAAAATGTAGAAATGGTACACTTCCTTTTATGCTTGCTAAGTGACTTATTAAACCTAAGTAATAAGCGTCTTGTACGTTTACACTTGATAGAAGTGCAAATCCTGTGGATCTAGTGGCATATACGTCTTGATGGTCTCCAAATATTGATAAGGCATGGGTTGATAAACTTCTTGCAGCAACATGTATAACACAAGGCAGTAGTTCTCCTGCAATTTTATACATAGAAGGTATCATTAGTAGTAATCCTTGGCTAGCGGTAAATGTTGTTGTAAGTCTTCCTCCTTGTAAAGAGCCATGAACAAATCCAGCTGCTCCGCCCTCACTTTGCATTTCAACAACTTCTGGAACGCTTTCAAATATATTCTTTTTTTTCTCACTTGCCCATTTATCGGTTAGAGTAGCCATTGGACTAGATGGAGTTATTGGATATATTCCACATACTTCTGTAAAGTTATAAGCAGCAGTAGCGCATGCTTCGTTTCCATCCATTACTTTTAAATTCTTCATAGTATCACCTACTATACATTATACAATTTTTTTGATAAATAAAAAAGGGAATTTATGTGAAAAGAAAAACATCATTTTTGATGTTAATTTACTATATTTACTTTAGTTTCTAATATTTCATTCATTTTTTCTTTCGATATGTAATTGTATTCTACCATCTTTTTTAAGACTTGTCTTTGTCTTTGTTTTGCTAATTCAAAATTATTAGTTGGAGCATAGATAGAGGGTGCATTTGGTATACCTGCAAGCATTATGCTTTCTGCATCAGTAAGGTTTATTGGTTCTTTTCCAAAGTATCCTATGCTTGCTTCTTTTACAGTGTAATAGCCATCTCCATAGTAGCTAGTACTTAAATATAGTTCTAGTATTTCGTCTTTATCTAGTTCTTTTTCAATTTTATGTGCCATAAAGACTTCTGCAATTTTTCTTTCTATTTTCTTTTCTTGAGAGAAGTATACATTTTTAGCTAGTTGTTGTGTAATAGTGCTTCCTCCTTCAGAGAAATCTTTGTTTTTGATGTCATGTATTAAGGCTCTTGATATGGCTATATAATCTATACCTTTATGTTTATAGAATCTGTGATCTTCTACTGATATTACTGCATCTATATATATGTCAGGTAATTCGTCAATTTTAGAAAAGTTTTCTAAGGCTTGTATTTCATTAGCCATTTCTTTTATTGTCTTTTTTCCTAGTGCTTCTTTATACATATTGTATCCTTTTATAGTAAAATATGATATAAAGATTGTTAAAGATACAAAGGTAAATAATGTTAGTATGTAAATTACTTTTAAAATTTTTTTCATATAGGCTCCTTTTATATATTACTTTTAACATATTGTATCACAATATCATATAAATATACTTAACTAAATTTATTTTAATATAATAATAGTTATTTGTCGTTAGTTTAGTATTACTTATTGTTACAAATTCTTAATAAAAGAGAGTTCATAAATTTAATATGAACTTCTTTTTTAATTTAAATTAGTTAGAACTTATTTCATAATCCTTTATTAAGTATTGTTCAAATATTTTACTAAGTATGTTGTAAATAAATATGGAACATATGCTTAGAATGATAAATAACATTACTGTTTCAAAAGATATGTAATTTATGTTAAAGAAGTCATTTAATACTAAAGCACAAAATGTAAATCCTAATATTAGAAATGAAAACAAAGCTTTTCTGTAATTATTAAATGGTGTACATATTTTATAAAGATAAATAAATCCTATTGCTGATGTTAAAAAGACTGATAGAGTACTAGTTAGCTCATGAGAGAGTTTTAATGGTCCTTGTAAGAATGTAACCATTAATATGTTTAGAAATACTGTTAGGGCTACAGGGAAACTTTTTCTTAGTATTTTTTTTAAGAAATTACCTGTTACTAAGTCATGGTTTGGTTCTAGGGCAAGTATGAATGAAGGTATTCCAATTGTGAATCCTGTTATTAGTGTTAGTTGTATTGGTACAAAGAAATATTTTGTTGTGAATAGTATGCTTAGTAGTATTAGTAGTATTGTGTATATTGTTTTTACTAATAGCAATGATGCACTTCTTTCTATGTTGTTAATTGTTCTTCTTCCTTCTTTTACTACTTTTGGTAAAGAGTCAAAGTTAGAGTCTAGTAATACTAACTCACTTACATTTCTAGCAGAGTCTGAACCACTTGCAAGTGTTATTCCACAGTCACTAGTTTTAAGTGCTAAAACATCGTTAACACCATCTCCTGTCATAGCTACTGTGTGTCCGCTTTCTTGTAGTGTTTTTACTATGAGTTCTTTTTCTGATGGACTTACTCTTGCAAATATGTCATATTTGTTTACTTTATCTTTTAGTTCGTCTATGTTTAGTGTGCTTACATCTACTCCAGTTAAGTTTTTTATGCCACATTTGTTAGATATTTGTAATACTGTTTCTAATGAGTCTCCACTTATTATTTTGACTTCTACTCCTTGTTTTTGAAAATACTCTATAGTTTTTTTGGCATTTTTTCTGATTATGTCTTCTATTAATATATATCCTAGTAGTTTTAGTTCACTAGGTTTTTTATTTAATTTTTTTCCTTTAGCTAGTACTAATACTCTTTGTTCTTTTTGATAGTCTTTGACTTTTTCTAATATTTTTTTATCTTTAGGAAATAGTATTTCAGGTGCACCTAAGTAATATACACCTTTGTTTTTAAATTCTATGCTTGAAAATTTTCTAGAACTTGAGAATGGTATGAAGTCTATTTTTTCCCACTCATTTTCGCTTTTGTAATTTTCCTTTATAGCATTTATTGTTCCATTGTCATCTGTAGAATAAAAAGATATTTCAGATAGTATTTTATCTATGTCACTTTTTTTAATTTTTTCATGAGGTATTATTTCTTTTAGTTTCATTTTACCTTCTGTTAGTGTTCCTGTTTTGTCTAAACATATCGTGTCTACTCTAGCAAGTATTTCAACTCCATCTAATTTTTGAACTAATACTTTGTATTTGCTTAGTCTTATTATGCTAACAGCCATTACTGAACTTGTTAGTAAGATTAAGCCTTCTGGTATCATTCCTATTAGAGATGCAGTAGTGCCAAATACAGATGAGGTTATGTTAAAGTTACTTACTGTTAGTTCTTTTGCAAACATGACTATTCCTATTGGTACTATGAATATAGATATTATTTTTAGTATGTGTTCAAAGGAATTCATTATTACTGAGTTTCTTTTTTTGTTATATTTTGCTCCTGCAGATATGGTACTTATATAATTTTCACTTCCTATGTGTTCTACTTTTGCGTGTCCAATACCACTTACTATGAAGCTACCACTTAGTATTAAATCTCCTTCTTTTTTTGTTATTGGTTCTGATTCTCCTGTTATGAATGATTCGTTTACTTCAAGTTCTCCTTTCATTAGTATGCTATCACATACAACTTGGTGTCCAGTTTTTAATATTATTATATCGTCTAATACTATTTCTTCTATATTTTTTTCTTCTTCTTTTCCATTTCTTACTACTTTTACTTTAGATTCTGATAATAGTGATAGTCTGTCTATTATTTTTTTTGATATTATTTCTTCTATTATACTTATTAATGTGTTTACAAATATTACTCCTATGAATAAACTGTTTTTTATTCCTTGATATAGTTCTCCACAAAGTAGGCCAGCTAGAAATACTGATAAGCCTAGAGTTATATTTAAAAAATTAAAAAATGTGAAAAAGTTGGAAGCTATTATTTCTTTGATTGTTTTGGTTTTTGGACCATTATCAAAGTTTATTAAATTGTCTTTTATTCTAGAGTTTATTTCTTTGTCTGTTAGTCCTATTTCTATACTAGGATTGTATCTTTTAATTTTCATAATTCACCACTTCATTCATTATTATATCATTTTAAAATGACTTATAAATGACAATTTTGTAATATAACTTTATTATGTTCTTATTTTTACATTTTAAGCGTAAATGTTGTTTTATTCAAAGAAAAATATTTTTAAATTTATTTCTTTTTGTGTATTATTAAGTGTGTTGAGATTATTTCCTTTTTTAGCGAGATTTATAATAATTTAATACTTTTTTTCTTAAAAAAAATCGAGTAGAAGCACTGATTACTCCATGCAACTCTCATAGAACCGCAATGCTGTCAACTTAAGGAAAGTACAACCAGTGGCTCATTTATTAATACTACATATTATATCTTAAATTTGTTGTAAATTTATTTCTTTTACTCGTATCATGTTTTCTTTCATATGCTCTATTTGGATTAATTGATACTAAATTTTTCTCTGCTTTTTCTATTATTATGTCATATAATTCTTTACTTTCTCTATCTGTATTAACAAAAATCATTGCTATTAAAATGTTCTTTAACTAACCAGCTAAAATATTTATATTTTTTTGTATTCATATTTTAAATTCTTATTTTTATTATTTTTTTGAATTTTAATGTTTGCTGTATGTTTTATATCTAGGCGGACACGTTAACGTTAATGAGAAGAATCCATTACAAGTTGTAAAAAGAGAAATTATGGAGGAGACAGGTTTTAGTAATCTTAAACAATTAAAATTATCTGAAAATGAGCAAATTCCAATAGATATTGACACTCATTTAATCAAACCTCCTGACAATAAAACTTTAGTTTTTCA
>CANORX010000040.1 GCA_947569225.1 uncultured Clostridia bacterium | reverse complement strand
CTACATTTCCGCCTTGTTTACAAGCTGAAATAGCATCTTCAGGCTTAAGACCAAAATAAATAATATTCCCCAAACTTAATAAAATCTTTGAACACTCTAAAACATCTAAAGAAGAAGACCTTTCAATATCAGATGGTATTTCTAAAATCTCATTAATAACATGCAAATTTTCTTCTCCTAAATACTTATATATATAGTCTGTAAAAATATCTGAGTGATTTTCATTATCTTTTACTAATATAAACTCTCCTTCTGGAGTAATAATATAACCACCCACTAAAACACTAATATATTCTCTGGGTTCTACTCTAAACTTAAATGTACCACCAATATAATTTCTAATTTCTTTTATAGAATCATCCATAATATTTCCCCCTTAAAAATAATTAACAATTAATATACCATAAAAATAATAATAAGTCACTATAAAAATTAAATAAATAAAAATAACCAAAAATAAATATATCATTTTTCTTTACTTTATATACGTCAAAAACACCAAAATCTCTCTAAAAACCATAAACTTTATGATAAAATAATAAAGAGGGATAAAATGAAAAAGAAGATATTTATCATATTATTACTAATAATTAACATAAGCTCACTTAATGCTACCACAGGCGCACTAAAAAGTGCATCTATAATAGAATGTGATGGAAAATTATATGGCACACATGGCAGTGACAATCACTATCACGTTGCAGAAGAAACAGAAGAAGGAAAATATAAAGCAAAAGGAGACTCACTAGGAACAAACTGGACTTGTAAAGGAAAAATAAAAAATCCGAATGAAAATAAAGAACTTGAAAAAGTAACAGCAACTTTTGTTAATTGTGTAGATGGAGACACAGCAGTATTTAATATAAATGGAGAAAACTTAAAATTTAGATTTCTTGCCATAGACACGCCTGAAACAGTACACCCAACAAAAAAAGAAGAAGCCTTTGGAAAAAACGCAAGTGAATATACATGTAACAAAATAAAAAATGGTAAAAAAATAGAAATAGAATATGAAGATGAAAAATTAGACAAATATAACAGAAACCTAGGTTGGATTTGGGTGGATGATAGCTTATTACAAGAAGAACTAATTAAAGTAGGCTATGCAGAAGTTGCATACATATATGGAAACTATAAATACACAAGCAAGCTATGCGAAACACAAAAAGAAGCAATAGAAAATGGATATGGAATTTGGGCAGATGGAACAAAAAAAGAAGGATACTGTAGCACACTAAGAAAAACACCTGAAACAAATAAAACTGTAGCAATGACAGACACAAAAACTACAAAAGAAAAAAACTACACAACAGCCCCTACCATAACAGCAATAATAGCAGTACTCATAGTAATAATAAAAGCTATAAAAAAGTGAGGTTAAAATGGAAATAAACGGAGAAAATATAAATATAGAAGACATAATAAAAACACAAAAACCTGACTTTTTAAAAACCAGAAAAAACAACATAATACTAAGAGACTCACACATAGAAACATTAAAAAGAAACGGCATCAACTATGAAGAATATAGTAACCTTAAAAGCCTAATACTAAAAATAGAAGAAATACTATTAGAAGAAGAAAACGAAGAACTAGAATTACTAAGTGAAGAACTATCAGAAATAAACTATTACAACTACACAAACAAATAAAGGAGTACATATATGAAAGAAGAATGGTATAGAAAAAAAATAAATGACATATATGAAGAATTAAAAACAAAAGAAAAAGGACTAACAGAAAAAGAGGCAGAACTTAGACTCAAAAAAAATGGTAAAAACATTCTTCCAAAAAGCAAAAAGAAAACCATACTAAGTGTATTCTTACATGAAATAAATAATCCAATAGTCTACATACTAACAATCTCTTTAATATTTTCGCTAATAGTAGGAGAAATAATAGATGGAATATTCATACTCATAGTAGTATTACTAGATGGAATACTAGGAACAATACAAGAATGGAAAGCAAACAATAATGCAGAATCTCTAAAAAAATTAATAAAAATTGAAACCAGAGTTATAAGAGATGGAAGAATAAAACAAATAGAATCAGAAAACTTAGTAATAGGAGACATAATAATATTAGAATCAGGATCCAAAGTACCTGCCGACATAAGACTTATAAAAACGCAAAACCTAATAATAGACGAATCATTACTAACAGGAGAAAGCATAGGTAGAGAAAAAAATAGTGGAATATTCAAAGAAAAAACAATACTAAATGACCGCACCAACATGGCATACCTAAGCACATCTGTAACAAGAGGACGCGCGCTAGGAGTAGTAGTAGCCACAGGATCAGAAACTGAAATAGGAAAACTAGCCTCAAGTGTATTAGACAAAAAAGAAACACCAACTCCATTACAAACGAGAATGAACAAATTCACTCGTCAACTTGGATTACTAATAGGAATCTTAGGGATAATAATATCTAGCATACTTTACTTTAAAGGATACACTGGAAGAGAAATATTCTTTCTAGTTGTAGCACTTTCAGTATCAGCAATACCAGAAGGATTACCAGTAGTCTTAACATTAGTACTATCTATAGCCTCAAATAAAATGGCCAAAAAAAACGTGTTAGTAAAAAAACTAAACGCAGTAGAAGCGTTAGGAAGCGTAGGAATAATAGCAAGTGACAAAACAGGAACACTAACACTTAACGAACAAACAGTAAAAAAAATAATCTTACCTGACCATAAAACCTATGAAATAACAGGAGTAGGATATAACAAAGATGGAAAAATAACTTCTAAAAATAATTCTAGCTTAAAGCACATTGAAGACATAATAAAAGAAGGTATATATAACAATGAAGCACACTTAGAAAAAATAAACAATGAATGGGTGAGTCACGGAGACTCTATGGATATAGCTTTACTAGCTTTAGGATATAAATATAACTTAGACATAAAAAAATATAAAAACAAAATAATAAATAGAATCCCATACGAATCTGACGAAGGATACTCAGCCGCATTTTATGAAGAAAAAGAAACAAAAGTAGCAGTCAAAGGAACACTAGAAAAAATACTAAACTTCTCTAAAACAATGATAATAAATGGAAAAGAAGAACCAATAGATAGAAAAATAATAAGAAAACAAAACGAAGACTTAGCAAGAGAAGGTTACAGAGTATTAGCCTTCGCATCAGGAACAGTAAAAGAAAAAGAAAACTACACACAAAAAGACATAAAAAAACTCACATTCCTAGGCTTAGTAGCATTCATAGACCCAATAAGAAATGAATCTAAAATTGCCATTGAAAAATGTAAAAAAGCTGGAATAAAAACAATAATGATAACAGGAGATCACCCACTAACAGCCTTGAGAGTGGCAAAAGAATTAAACATAGCAAAACATGAAATAGAAGTAGTAACAGGTTTAGACTTAGAAAACGAACTAATAAAAGGTGAAGAAGAATTTGATAAATTTATAAAAACAAAAAAAGTATTTGCAAGAGTAACACCCACACAAAAACTAAAAATAGTAGAATCATACAAAAGACAAGGAGAATTTATAGCAGTAACAGGAGATGGAGTAAATGATGCTCCTGCCCTAAAAGCAGCAAACGTAGGGGTAGCTATGGGAAGCGGAACAGACGTTGCAAAAGAAACAGGCACTTTAATAATAACAGACGATAACTTTAAAAGCATAGTAAATGGAGTAGAAGAAGGAAGAAACGCATATGACAACATAAGAAAAGTAACATACATGCTTCTCTCTTGTGCACTATGTGAAGTAATATTCTTTATATTATCTATATTACTAAACTATGAAATACCACTAACAGCAATCCAGCTACTATGGTTAAACCTAGTAACAGATGGAATACAAGATGTAGCCTTAGCATTTGAAAGTGGAGATAAAAATGTAATGGAAAAAAAGCCAAGAAAAACTACAGATGGACTATTTGACAAACTACTAATAAAAGAAATAACATTACTAGGAATAACCATGGGAATAATAGTATTCCTATTGTGGGTTTATCTAATAGACATAAAAAAATTAGACATAATGACAGCAAGAAGTTACACATTATTACTAATGGTATTTATACAAAACTTACATTGCTTTAATTGTAGAAGTGAACTAATAAGCATATTTAAAAAGCCATTAAAAGAAAACAAAGTACTATTATATTCAATTTTAGTAGTATTAATAATACAACTATTTGTAGTAGAAAATAGCTTCATATCAAACATATTAGACACAACAACACTACCATTAACTGATGTAATATCATTATTCATATTAGCATTACCAATAACAATAGTATCAGAAATATTCAAATATCATGAAAGAAAAACGCAAGGAGGATCAAAATGATAACAACATGTATAGTATTACTAATAATAGGTCTAATAGTACTAGTAGTATATTCAGACATTTTTGTAGATGCATCAAGCTCACTATCAATAAAATTAAAAGTACCCAAAATACTAGTAGCACTTACAATTGCATCCTTTGGAACATGTGCACCTGAACTTGCAATATCATTTAATAGCATAAGAACAGGAAACATAGACATGACAATAGCTAACGTAATAGGAAGCTCAATAGTTAACATATTACTTATTGTAGGCTTAGCTGCCATAGTAAAACCAATAAAAGTAAAAGAAAGAACATCAAAAAAAGAACTACCAATACTAGCTCTCATAACATCAACTTTCTTTTTCCTAATAAGTGATTCACTATTTAAAAAAGGTGCTATAAACGGTCTTTCAAGACAAGATGCAATAGTATTACTTTGTTGCTTTTTAATATTCATACTATATATATTTATAGTAGTAAGAAAAAATAAAAATGATGACAAAGGAAAAGCAAAATACACGTTAAAAAAATCCATAATACTAATAATATTTAGTTTACTAGCAATTATAATAGCAAGTGACATAGTAGTAGACAACGCTGTACTCTTAGCAAGCGAAATAGGAATAAGCCAAAAAGTAATAGCAATGACTGTAATAGTAATAGGTACATCTTTACCTGAACTAATCATGACTGTAGAATCAGCAAGAAAAGGTGAATTTGATATGGCTGTAGGAAATATCATAGGAACTAATATATTTAACATATGCATAGTTTTAGGCTTGCCTATTGCAATATATGGAGGAGTATCATCAGGTTCATTTAATATAATTGACACAACAATAGTATTACTATCAGCACTAATATTTTATTTCTTTGGAAAAAGTGGAAAAGAACTATCAAGAAGAGAAGGAATACTAATGGTACTAGTATTTATAGTATATTATACATATGTAATCATATCTTTTTAATTAAATGATAAAAACACACTGATAAAAATACAATGACATGTTAAAATGTATGCAGAAAGGGGGAAGAAATAATGCAAGAATGGAAATATAGTACATTAAAAGATATTTAGATTCATTATTTCTAGAAGAAGTAGAAGCGTTAAAATCAAGCGAATTATCTACGCAAACTAGTAGAGAAAACGGAGACTATGTACGTTTAATAGGTAATTCATCAGATATTAGTATGAATATGAAGAAGAAGCAAGAAAAACTTTATAATAGTTTTTCTTTTTGTATTTAAATACGACTTATATATAAGCAAAATACACTATCTCATTAAATATAAAATTGACAAAAACTTTTTTTATTGATAAAATCAAAATCATTGAAATGAGGGATAAACTATGGAAAATGAAATACTTACTATTGTTATTGAGCTATTAAACACATTAACTAGTGCAAATATAAATCAAAAAGAACATCACAAATTATATAAACTAATTAATAAATTATTTAATAATATAGAACATTATAATAGTTCTAGAATATATGATATTTTAAATGAAATAATAATTTATATATCTTACAATAAAGAATTAATAAAGGATAAAAATATATCTAATTTAAGTTTAAAAATACTTAAACAAATTAAAAAGTCTTTTCCATTAAATAATGAAGAAGAAATAATAGAAATAGCATTAGAAAATTATGTAAATGGATATTTAACAATTGAAGAATACTTAGAATCTCTAATACCAAAAGAAACATTAGCTTTCGATGGCAAGCTAACAGAAGAAGAATTAACTAGACTAAAAAAAGCAGGTTTTAAAGCTTCACAAATAGAAATAATTAAACAATTTGTAATGGAAAAGAGAGATTATTTAAATGGTTTTCATGATTTAGTTGGAGATAATCAAATCCCTACAAAACTTTTTACGTTTAATATCACACATACTGGTTACAAATTAACTGATGATTTAGAAAGGGCTATAACAAAAAGAGGCGCAGATATAAGAACAAAAATAACATCACCACTAATTAAAGCATTAAGTAGAAAATTTATGTTTTCAGATCAAATATTTGAAAATAGAAACGCTCTAGTAAAATATGATAAAGATAAAAATATTAAAGAAGATGATATAGAAGAAGATAAAGGTATAATATTACCTGATGAGCCTGTACTGTGGACGCTTAATCACCACTTTAAAGATGATGCTCTAGCTACAATAAGAGCAGCAAAAAGACCATTTTATTTCTTATTTGGTAGTATACCTCTATATTTTAATACATTAGATGGAATACTTGCATATTTAGTAGGATCCATATTAATAAATAGAGTAAATCAAAAAAGTAAAACTGATTCATTTTTTAAAGCAGAAAGGGCAATAGAAACTGGCTTGGATTTATTTTGGTCATTCGAAGCCGTTCATAATAAATCATCAAATAAATTAGTTTTAGATGCATGGAATGGAATTTATAGATTTTCTAATGAAAAAGGAATAAAAGTTGTACCTATAATTCATTATATAAAAGATCCAACTCAAAGATTAATTCCTAATAAATTAAATCCTATTCATACAGTAATAGATGATCCAATAGATTTAACTAAGTTTAGTGAAAAAGCTGGATTAGATTATTTAAGAGAAGTTATTTCAACATGGTATTATTTAATGATGGAGAAATATGGCAAAATGACTAGAGAAGAATTATTTAATGAATATCAAAAAAGAGCTATTCATTATGGAATAAATCCTAAAGATTTTGATACTCATCCTCTTACATCAGCAGAAATTGGTACTTTGTATAACATGGATTTGCGTTCAACAATAAGTAGTTATGATACACAAGCTGAAACACAATCTGACTTTACAAATGAAAATATAATAAGTCCAGAAGAAGCTTTTAAATTAATAGCAAACATACAAAATCCTAAATTTGTAGAAGATAGATTATATGCACAAGAAATAATAAGAACAAGAAAATATGAAAATTATCAAAAAAGATTTTAAGTACTTAAAAGTACTTTTTCTTTTGTAAAATTTTTAAAATTATGATAAACTTATATTAAAATAAGAATCTGACTTTATTAAGAGAGGTGAAAGATAATGACTCAAATACTTTTACCAGCATGCGCCTGTGTATTTTCTAGTTTATTATGTTTAATATATTTTTTTAAAAAAAGAGTAAACTTATTAGAAAATAAAATGTATGCTATCATGATAGTTTGTATATTAATTGATAGTATAATACTCACAACATTATTTTCATTTCCTTTTAATGGTTTAACCCCATTAGAAATTAAATTAATACCTATATTAAATAAAATAGATTTTATATTTTATCTATCATATTTCACTTCATTTTTCTTATACATGGCAATAATAACTATTCCAAATTTTAAAAAAAACTTTAAATTTTATGTAATACCTTTTTTAATATTTAACATTATTGCTATATTTTTATTTATGTCATTAAATGTTGATTTAATTTATTCAAATGGATATTATAGTATTAAAGGACTAGCTGTCGACTTTACTTATATAATTTGTGGTACATACTTTGTTATATCTATCTTAATTACTATATTAAACTTCAAAAAAATTGATAAAAAACATATACCTTTATTTGTATCAATAATAATTTTAATTATATTATTTATAATATTTAAAATAAATCCTTATTTAATAATAATTTCAATAGCTTTAACATTTATAAATTACATTATGTACTTCACCATAGAAAATCCAGACATAAAAATGATAGAACAACTA
>CANORX010000039.1 GCA_947569225.1 uncultured Clostridia bacterium | reverse complement strand
ACATAAAAATAATAGTAAATCCAAATTTTACAAAAAGTATATATGCATATGAAATTGATGGAAAATTATTTTATGAAGACATAAATAAATATGGTGATATTTATTTACGATATTTTAGAAAAGCAAATTAATTTTAATTGAAAATACATAAAGGAAGTTTATTAAAAAATACACCGAAGATTCTATAGCCTGTAATTTTATAATAATTATTGATAATGAAAGAAGTAAAAGTATTAAAGTAATAGTAAATAAAAAAGACTTAAATAACATTTATGCTTATGAAATAGATGGAGAAATAATATATGAAGACAATTAGATAAATTAAAAATAAACATACATTATAGTTATATATACAATTATTCTATGAAATTACAAAAAAACATATGTAGGAGAGTGTTTATGGAACCGATAGATAAAACAAACCCAAGTACATGGGAAAATAATGATACATTTATATTAAAAATAAATAACAAAAGTGAATATGATGGTAGATATTTAATTTTGATTAAATATGTAAATAAAGATATAATTGACATAGAAAATGTACACCTTTTTAGAGTTAAACTAACTAATGATAAAACAGAACCAAAAACTTTAGAAGATATAAAAAATTCAACATATATAAAGGCTTTTAATATCGATTTTGAAGATAGGTTCTTACCTGGAAAAGGAGGAGAGTCCTATGAAGAAATGTTAGAGCGTTGTAAACACTTAGTAAACATAAAACCTGATAAATATAATTATTTATATCAATATTTTATCTATTTACTAATTAATAAAAAAAGTGAAGTTTCAAATTTAAAATATATAGGAAATTTTAATGATGATACAAAAAGAGAATATGAACATATTTCTCATATCTACTTTACCATAAAACCCTCTGACTTAATCGAAGAAATGTTAAAAAGTTATGAAAACTATAATTTAAAAAAATCATATGATTTTACACCTGAAGGAAATAAAAAAAGAAGAAAAAGAGCGAAAGAATTCTGGGATGCAAACTTAAAATTAATGGAAGAATTACAAAAAATAAAAAGAGGAGAAATAAAACTAGAACTTTTTTACAATTATGGATGGGGTTATAAATTATATGAATCAGATGAAGCATTAGATGCAAAATTTATATATGAAAAAGTATATAATAAAGAAAAAACTAATGTTGAAATAATGAACGAATTAATAATAGAAGGAAATGACTATTTAAAAGATGACTGTGCCAGACCAAGATTCTGGATGGTTATAGCAGATTTACAAATGAAGAATAAAAGAATAGATAAAAAACTAAAAGAATTTGCTTTTACAGCAATAGAAGAAGATTTAACATATTGGGAAGAAACAGAATATTATAAAAAAAGAAAAAAAGAATTGGATAAATTAAAAAAAAGATTAGAAGAGTATCAATGTAAAGAATGATACTCTTTTATTTTAAATAAAGGAGAAAAACAAAAATGATTAAAAACATAACATTAGAACAAATACTAACACTTATAACATTTTTAATAAGTATAATAAGTGCAGTAGAATACTTATGTATAAGATTTAAAAAAAATATAAAAAACATAATTAAAAATGAACTATCAGAATTAACAATAAAAATAAAAGACTTAGAAGAACAAAACAAAGAATTAGAACTAAATACAAATAAAAACTTTTTAGTTAGATTCTTAAGTGATATAGAACAAGGTAACCAAATATATAAAGTAGAAGAAGAAAGATTCTACGAAACTTATAAAAGATATCACAACTTAGGAGGAAACTCTTACATAGACCATCAAGTAGAAAAACTAAAGAAAGAAGGAAAACTATGAAAAAAGCAATAAATGATTTAAAAAGTTTTATAACATTAGCTTTGATAATAATACTACTAATAATTGTCATCGCAGACATACTAGGTAAAAAAATAACAGATAATGTACTAATACTAGTAACTAACTTAATAACCTCAGTATTTACCTATTATTTTACTAGAAAGGATAGTGAAAACAAATGAGCAAAGTACTAACCGCCTCAGAAAAAAGAATAACCTGTCCATATGGACCATATAACACTAATAACCCATCGCTAAAAGGGAAAATACATAAAGGAGTAGATATAGGATATAGTAAAAATGAAGAAGAAAATAAAGTATACGCGAATTCCTTAGGAATAGTATATGAAATACAAGAAGGACTAGATAGAAACATAAATGCACTAGGAAGTGAAACATGGGGAAATTTTGTCTTAATAAAACATCCTAATGGAATGTACACAAGATATGCTCACTTAAAAAAAGGAACAATACAAGTAAAACCCAAGCAAAAAGTAGACTCTAATACATATTTAGGAATAATGGGAGAATCAGGACTTACATATGGAAGACACTTACATTTTGAAGTCTCAACAGGATATAATTCGAAATTCAGAATAAATCCCACAAAATATTTAACTGAATCAGTCTATGAAGAAAATACTATAGAAGAAACAACAAAAAACAATGAAGAATTCAAAATAGGAGACAAAGTATTAATCTTAAAAGGAAGAGCCACTAGTACTAGTGATGGCAGCGGAAAAGTAACAAAAGAATATAATGGAGACACAAATGACTTAGGAAACATAAAATACATAACTATAATAAAAGAAAAAGCAAAAAGACCTTACCATGTATCAAATGATAAAGAAAACAAACAACCTCGTGGTTGGGTAACAAAAGAACAAATAAAAAAACTATAATAAAAAACATATAATAATACACTATCATCTAAAATCTATCATTGACTTATTTATGAAATATATTTAAAATAGAATTAGAAGTATTAAATAACTTCTAAATAAAATTAGTAGTAATGGAGGAAATGAAATGAATTTAATTATAGTTTACTCCATTTTGTTTGGAATAGTTGGATTATTTTTGGGAGCACTAATAGTTTTTATATTAAATAAATTAAGCGTAAAAAATGCTCAAAAAGAAGCTGATAAATTAATTGAAAAAGCTCAAAAAGAAGCAGATAAAATAAAAAGAGATGGAATACTTGAACTAAAAGAAGAAAGTTACAAAATAAAACAAGATACTGACATCGAAGTAAAAGAAAAGAAAAAAGAAATAACTGAATTAAAAGAACTTGTAGAAAATAGAGAAAAAAGTTTAAACAAACGTGATGAATTACTATCTGAACGTGAGCGCAATTTAGATACAAGAGATAAAGATTTATTAGCCAAACAAAAAGAAATTCAAGAAAAAGACGAAAAAATGGAGTCTATTTTAAAAGAACAATTATCATTACTAGAAAGTATATCAGGCTTTAGTAAAGAAAAAGCAAGAGAAATGGTAATGAGAAAAGTAGAAGACGATATGTCAAAAGAAATAGCAATCTACTTAAGAGAAAGAGAAAATGATGCTAAATTAGAAGCAGATAGAAAAGCAAAAGAATATCTAGTAAATAGCATGCAAAAATATGCTACAGATGTTGCAAACGAACAAACAGTAACAACTGTAACATTACCTAACGATGAAATGAAAGGTAGAATCATCGGGCGAGAAGGAAGAAACATAAGGACAATAGAAGCTATCACAGGAGTAGACTTAATAATTGATGACACACCTGAAGTAATAGTATTATCAAGCTTTGACCCTTTAAGAAGAGAAATAGCCAAAGTAACACTAGAAGGACTTATCAAAGATGGAAGAATACATCCAGCTAGAATTGAAGAACTCTATGATAAAGTATGTGAAGACTTCAAAACTATCATAAGAGAAAAAGGAGAAGAAGCCTTATTTGCACTTAGTATCACAAGAGTAAACCCAGAATTAGTAGAACTAATTGGTAAATTGCACTTTAGAACAAGCTATGGTCAAAACGCACTACAACACTCTATAGAAGTAGGAAACCTAGCAGGATTATTAGCAAGTGAACTAGGAGAAAATGTAGCTTTAGCAAAAAGAGCAGGACTATTACACGATTTAGGAAAAGCAATTGACTTTGAAGTAGAAGGATCTCACGTAGAATTAGGAGCAGAATTTGCAAAAAAATATGGTGAATCAGAAGTAGTAATAAACGCTATTGAAAGCCATCACGGAGACAAACCAGCAACTACAGTTATTAGTGAACTAGTAGCAATAGCCGACACCTTATCAGCAGCAAGACCTGGTGCTAGAAATGATTCATTAGAAAACTATGTAAAAAGATTAGAACAACTTGAAGAAATAGGAAACTCTATCAAAGGAGTAGAAAAAACTTTTGCAATGCAAGCAGGAAGAGAATTAAGAGTAATAGTAAAACCAGATGAAATAGATGACTTAGAATCTTATAAAATTGCAAGAAATATAAAAGATAGAGTAGAAGAAGAAATGCAATACCCAGGAACTATTAAAGTCGTTGTAATTAGAGAAACAAGAGCAGAAGAAGTTGCAAAATAATAACCATAATAAGAAGCAAGCGTGTATAGCTTCTTTTTTAGTGTAATAAAAAAGAAAAAAAACATTGACAAGTGTACTCTATACACATTATAATGTATATGTAAGGTAGGTGAAAAATATGGAAGTAACGAATCCCTTATATAAAAATCAAGGAGTACACGTAATAGCCTCAATATTCACTGTAGAAAAAGGTGTTATCAAGGTGTTATTAATAAAAAGAAATAATGAACCCTTTAAAGACAAATGGGCCCTTGTCGGAGGAGCATTATACAATAACGAAAATCTTCTTGATGGAATGACTAGAGAAATAAAAGAAAAGACAGGAATAGAAGGTATTGACATATACTTTTCTAATGTCTTTGGTGAGGTAAACCGTTCTCCAGTTAAAAGGATGATAGCCATATCTTACATAGGAATAATTGACTCACATAAAGTATTAGTATTAAAAAAGACTCTTAAGACCACAGACGCTGATTGGTTTAACATAGGAGATATTCCGCTTCTTGCTTACGATCACAATGAAATATTAACCTCTAGCATCAATACACTAAGAGAAATAATAACTACTACTGATATTTTAAAATCATTATTCCCAAATGGTTTTACAATACCTGAAATTCAAAAAACTTATGAAACCATTTTAGAAAAAGAATTTGATAGACGAAACTTTAGAAAAAAACTCTTAAGTTTAGGATTAATTACAGATACTAATAAAGTGATAAACTTTGAAGGTAAAAAGCCTGCTAAACTATACAAATTCAATAAAACAATTAAAAATAAAAACGTATTCTAACCTTGAATACATTTTTATACAAGTTAAAAAGTGTATAAAATACACATATAAATTTAAAAAAATAAAAAAGAGTTGTTTCTCGCAAAAACAAACTCTTTTACACAGTGAAGTGTACATAAATAAATTATTACGTCAAAAATAATTTATGTACTATTCATTATAACAAATTTAATAAAAAAGTAAAATAATGGAGGAAAAAATGAAACTAAAAATATGCTTTGTCGCGCCTTCTAGTTATGGAAAGAGCACAGCAAGTAATATTATAATAAAAGAATTTGGTGGGTTAGTAATAAAAATAGCTGAGCCATTATATGAATTACAAAACAATTTTTATAAAAAATTAGGAATAATAGCAGACAAACAAGATGGAGAACTACTACAATTCTATGGAAAAAAGATAAGACAAATTAATCCAGAATACTTATTAAATGTATTTAATGAAAACATACGAGATGCAAACGATCATACAGACATTATCATAAATGATGACTGTAGACCAATGGATTACGAATATTTAAAAAACTTAGGATTTATATTTATTAAAATTAATGGTTACAAAAGAGAAAGAGAAGATTACAAAAAAGCAGATGACAAAAACCCTTTAGAATGGCAAAACAACATACCTTGTGACTATGAAATAAATAATTATGGAAATCTAGAAGAACTAAAAGATGAAATAATAAAAATGATGGGAGAAATAAAAAATGATAGAAAAATGTTATATCATACCAGTAGAAAAATTATGCAATGCTAACTGCACATTCTGCATAACTAAATCAAGAAATTACTGTAAAGGAGAAGAGTTTCTAAAAATTAATAATGAGTTTCTAAAAAAAATAGAACTTTTAAAAAAACGAGGAATAAAAGTCTTTGAAATAACAGGTGGAGGAGAACCAACACTTAATCCAAACTTAGAAGTCATAATAAACTTAATTAGAAAAATTATACCTGACGCATACATTAAACTATATACAAACGGAAATATATTAAGAAGTATAGGCCCTGTAAACGAAATAACTATTTCAGTCGCGCACTTCGATGACAAAATAAACGATGCTATCATGAAACCAAAAATAAATATTTCCCTAAAAAATAAACTAAAATTTTTCAAAAATAGTATCCCTAATGCCAAAACAAGACTATCAATTGCTTTAAGCAAAGAAGGAATTGATAATAGTGACAAACTAACTAAATTTATAAATGAAACAAAAAATGAAGTAGATGAGTACATTGTAAGAACTCTATATCCTGGATGTCCAAACTATAAAGAAAATTATGTAGATTTTGACTATCAAAATGAATTAGTAAAATTTGAAAGGGACAATAATGTCGATGACTTTTCAGGTATAATCTTATGGAGCGATGGAAACATTTATACAAGTTGGGACTTAGATAAAAAAAGACATTTATACACATACTTACTACTAAAACCTGATTCAAGAATTTATATAAATCAAATAGACGAAATAATAAACCAAAATAACTTTAATATAACTAGTAGATTACTAGTAAAAAATTTTGTTGGAAATGCTACAACTCTATACCAAGACAAAGAAAAAGAATACTTAGAAAAAGTAAAAAGGCACCTATTAAACAGTGCATACCTATTTGGAAATGAAGGATTAATATACATATTAGACAAAAACATCAGACAAAATGAATTAGCAAAAGAAACATACGACTTAAAAAATACTATAAGGCAAAACCTAGCGTTCACCCAAAACTATGGAGCATACATAAACTTTGAACAAGAAAATTATCATCTAAACCTAGTACATGCACCTGACGGAATAATAGACTACTATAATAGAGACATAAACTTAATAGAAACATTTAGTGACACAAGAATTATAACAGAAGAAGACTTTTCTCTAATAAAAAAATATAGGAGTTATAATTTATGATATTATCAGGATTAAAAATAAAAGAGGAAGTAAAAAAAGGTAACATAACCATAGAACCTTATAAAGACCAATTACTTAATCCAAATAGTTACAACTATAGACTAGGAAAAGAATTATTACTAATAGAAGATGACATAATAGACCCAAAAAAGAAAACTAAATATAAAAAAATAAAACTAACCAAAGAAGGATACATACTAGAACCTAACAAGTTATACTTAGGAAGTACAGTAGAAACGATAGGCTCTAGCAAATACGTAACACAACTAATCGGTAGAAGTTCAATTGGCCGCTTAGGACTATTCCTTCAAGTAACAGCCCCTTTGGGCCATGTAGGGTGTAATCACTCTTGGACATTAGAACTAAAATGTGTAGAACCCATTCGTGTTTACCCTAATATGAAAATAGGCCAAGTAACATTTTGGTGTATAGAAGGGTCATATGCACTTTATAATGGAGAATATACAAAATATCAACAACCACATATAAGTGAATTTTATAGAAAGGAAAAATCAAATGAAAAAATTAATATTTAGACCAGGAGTAATGGGATGCGGAAAAACCACATTCTTATTACAAGTCGCATATAATTATGAAAAACATAACATGAAAGTAAAAATACTAAAACCATTAATAGACAAAAAAGGTAATAACAAAGTAGTTAGCAGAATAAATGAATTAGAACCTAGAGAAGTAGATTATCTCATAGATAAAGTTGAAGATTTAAAAGAATATCTAAAAAAAATATCCACAGAAAATATAGCATGTGTATTAATAGATGAAAGTCAGTTTTTAAACTATGACCATATAAGTGAATTATATTACTTTACAAAAAAATATGACATTCCAGTAATATGTTATGGTTTAAAAGCAGACTTTAGAAGAAAACTATTTTCTGGAAGTGCTAGCTTATTTGCCTTAGCTGACTCAATAGAAGAATTAGTAACAATTTGCTCATGTGGTAAAAAAGCAAAATTTAGTGCTAGACTAAAAAATGGAGAATATGTCTTA
>CANORX010000038.1 GCA_947569225.1 uncultured Clostridia bacterium | reverse complement strand
AGCACCGTAAATATGCCTGATGGATATGATTTTATGGTGTTTATTGATGGTGCTGTAGCTCAACCAAAACACCCAGTAATCTATAACCCAGCTCAAATAGAATTTTCTAAAGCTATTGGTTTTGGTTTATTTATTGATATGGGAACTAAATGTGTGACACCTGACTTAGTATTATGCAAAAAAACAGCTAATGCTTAGTTTATAGAACGATAAAAAAGAATGGAGGAATAAAAATGAAATCGTTTAAAAATAAACAAACAGGAGTTATTTTAACTCCAAAAAATAAGTGGGTAGAGGAACAATTAGAAGCTAATAATGAGTACGAAGTAGTAGGTGCTAAAGCTTCTATTAAGCCTACTGATGATAAAAAAGCTATTAAGGATATGAATAAAAAAGAATTAGTAGCTCTTTTAAAAGAAAAAGGTATTGACGCTAACGAAGATATGAAAAAAGATGATTTGTTAGCATTGATTCCACAAGAATAAGAAATAGAATTGGAGGGTAATAGAATGAATGAAAAAGATAAGGCTAATATGCTTGAAAGATTAAAAAAGGATATTAGTGTCAATTTCAAAGTTGGAGATGATAGTGTATTATCAGGATTCATAGATGATTATATTTCTATTGCCTCCGACAATTCTAATCGTCGAAAAGATGATAAAAAATTATATCCGTATGTTTATAAAGCTGTTGCGTCAGCATATCAAAGACGAGGGGACGAGGGAAGCTCGAGCTCAACTGAGGGTAGCCAATCAACTTCTTATATTGATATAGAAGAGAAATTAGCTAAAGATGTTAGAGCGGTAAGAGTGGTAAAATGAGAATTAAAAACTTATCTAAAATATACATTTATAAGCCTGATAAAAAGCTAATAAAAGGTGAATATTTCACTAATTGGATTTTTAAAGGTGAAGATTGGTTAAATGCTCAGCAAGACATAGATGAATTAAACCGCAATAGTGCTGGTGAAATCGACTATGAAATCGTTAAACTTCGTATTGATAGAGAAGTGAATATAACTAAAGGTGATGGAATCTCTTTTAGTCCTTTAGAAGTAGATGAAAATAATGTGGTTATCAATGATGGTAAACCTGATTATTTAGTTGAAAATATGCCTAAAATAGGTAAAACTACACTTTATACTTTAATTACCAATAATGGAGAATAGTTATGATAAGTGTTGAATGGAATAAAGACAATCTTAAAAGTTTTGAAAAGAAGATGGAAGCAATCATTAAGAAATTGCCTGAGGCAACTAACATGGGCGTGAATGATTCTTTAAAAAATACTCAAGAAAAAGCTTTACAAAATAAGCGGGGAAATAAAGATGAGAAATATATTCCTATTGAGATACTAGATTTTGACAAAGGTAAAGTTGTTGGTAGAGTTTATACTGATAAAGATTTGTTTTCTTATGCTCCATTTTTGGAGTTCGGTACAGGAACTAAAGCGGAGCTACCTCATATAGGTAAGACTAAAACATTTATAGCTAGTGGTTATAGATATTGGTTTTTACCTGTAGAAAAGGTAGATAGACAATTTAGTCCTGAAAGAATAGTGGTTATAGATGGGCAACAATTTTATTTGATGTTTGCTACTAAACCATTTCCATTTATGCGTCCGGCGTCTTTTTCCTCTCGTCAGGAAAATGCTGACTTAGTAAATGAGAGAATAGGAAAGTTATTGATGGAGGTATTAAAGTGAAAGAATTTAAAGTAAGTGAATTTTATGATATGGTTATATCCATATTAGAATCCATATTAAAGGAAGTAGTTAGAGAAAATCCTGATGGAAAGGCTATATTTCCGTGTATAGTAGCTCAAGCTCCTATGAGGTTGGACGAAAAGAACGGAGAAGATGTACCAATACTATCAAGATTTTCAATTACTATTGAGGCGTGGACTAAAAGGAAGTCATCTAGTATAGAATTAGCTGATGAAATAGATAGTAAATTAAGAGGATATAATTTTACGAGAACAGGAACACCTATAGACCTTTATGACGAGAATACTATGTGTCATCGTTACGGGGGAAGCTATGAGGTGTTTTATAATGCTCTCACAAATAGTTTAGAAAAAGTTAAATAGGTAAAGGAGGAATTTTATATGACACCTAAAACAGGTACTTTGACTAAAATTTTTATAAGTGAAAAGGAATACCCAGCTGAGGCTGATTTAGATTTAATTATGTACACTGAGGAAATTCCAGCGGTAGAAGACCCAGCGGAAGCTATTTCATATCAAACTACTGATATGGACGGAGAAGAACAAAGTAAAGGTAGTAAGAAAGCAACTACTCCAGCTATTCCAGTTCTTTATAAGAGTGAACAACACGACGCTCTAAAAGAAAAAGCTGATAGTAATAAAAGCTATTACTTCTTTATTCGTTATCCACAATCTACTTGTGCCGATGGAGAACAACCTTTAGTAAAATCTTTCTCAGCTCAAATGGATTTAACTGGAGATACTATTACAGCTGGAGATATTATTAAAGATACTTTAACTCTTTATAGAAATTCTAGTGTAAGAGAATCTCACGGACTACCAGTAGCACCAGTTGGAAATTAGTAGGTGATAACTGATGGCTAAATTTAAAAATAAAAAGACGGGGCGTGTTTGGGATATTACCAATGCGGAACATCTTAAACACTTCCGTTCTAATCCTAGATTTGAGGAAGTAAAAGAAAAAAATAAAAAGGTAGAGAATCAGCCTAAAAAGGAAGATAAACCTACCGAAGAATAAAAAAATAAAAAGAAAGAGGTTTTATTATGATTTTAAAAGTAAAAGATAAAGAATATTCATTTACAGCTACGATGAAAAAGATAGTTGCTATGAATAAAAAATTAAAAGTAAAGAATTTAAGGGACGCTTTTTTTAGAGCGTTAAATAATGTTGACTTTGAGTTCTTAGCCGATTTTCTTCTAGCTTTTGCCGATGAGCCAAAAGAATTAAATAATGATTCTAACAAAGTCTATGACTTAATGGAGGCTTGGGTAAATGAAGCTACTGAGGAAGACCCAAGAAACTATGAGGACATTTATAAGCTATTAGCTGAGGAGATAAACGATAAAAGTTTTTTCGGGAAAAAGATGACGGAGAAGGAGTTGAAAGCTCAAATGGACAATCCGCTAGCCGACTTCGACATCAATCAAGTAATTTCAAATACAGCGGAAAAAGTGATGGGAGAAGTAGTAGCGGAAGAGTTCAAAGGATACAAAGGCTAGATTATATAGATTTAATATATGATTTAGAGCCTTTAGCTTACCGATTTGGAATGAAACCTCACGAGTTTTGGGATTCTACTTATAGAGAAGTTGCTTTATATGTGGAATCTCGTTCTCTCCAATATGAGCAAGAAGTCAAAACACGAATACAATTAGCTGAAAACTTAGGTAATAAGTTGATTAGCTCAGGTATGACCGCTAAGAATCCTAAAAATATAAACTTAGTTAAGGATATATACCCTGAACTATTTAAGGAAGAATTAGCTAGACATAGTGCTTTTGAAAGAAAAGCAAGTGAGGGAGAGGACTTAGTCAATTTGATGTTAGAATTGACGGAAGAGTTGAGGCAAGAAACGAAAGGAAAAGAATAATAAGGAATCACACAAAGGAAATGGTGGTGATGACTTATTACAATAGAAGAATTAGAAATAATTATAAGGGCTAATATTACGGACGCTATGAGTGGGATTAAAAAAATAACTGATGAAGTTAAATCCGCTGTAGCTAAGAGTGTTGAGCCTATGAAAAATCTAACCACTCAAGCAAAAGATATGGCTAGTAAAAGTGCTTCTAGTGTATCTCAAATGAAAGCTCAAATGAGAAGTTATAGTGGCTCTATTCAAGAAACAGCTAAGCAACAAGATTATTTAAGAACTAAAATCGAGGACTTAAAAGATTTATTAGCTAAAGCTGATATGGGTTTTGAAGTTGGAGATACGATGAAGATTGAAGCTGATATTGAAAAACTTGAAAATCGACTTAGAAAGTTGCAAAGTCAGGGTCAAAACACAGGTAAGGAAACTTCTGGTGCTTTTGATAAAATAAAAGCTAAAGTCAAATCAGCAGGAACACATCTAGCGGGGTTAGGTGGTAAGTTTAAAAATGTTTTAACTGGTAGTAAAAACTTGGGTAAGACATTTACATCTACCTTTAATAGTGGAATAAAATCCATAAAAAGATTTGCTATGGGATTACTAAGCGTTAGAACAGCGGTTAGTATGGTTAGTAAAGCTATGCAATCATATTTAAGTTATGATACACAATTATCCGATTCTATCCAAAATTGTTGGAATGTATTAGGAAGTCTATTAGCACCAGTATTAGAGTTTGTTGTTAGTTTATTCTCAAAGGCTGTAAGCTATGTAAATGCTTTTGTACAGGCTCTTACAGGAATCAATCTTGTAGCTAGAGCTAATAAGAAAGCAATAGATAGTCAAGCTAAATCAACTAAAAAATTAAGTGAAGCTCAATCTAGTTTAGATGAGTTCCATACGGTCAATACCGATAATGGCTCAGGTAATGATAATAAACCTATCACGATTGAGCCTGTAGATATGGGAAAACTTGATTTTCTTTTTGATTGGATTGAAAAAGCTAAACAATTACTTGCTACTTTATTTGACCCCATAAAACAAGCTTGGGAAAATAAAGGACAAGCTTTTATTGATAGTCTAAAAAATGCTTTTGAGGGAATTAAGAATCTAGGAATAGCTGTATTCTATATTAGAAGTATGGACTAATGGTACAGGTCAAACGATAGTTGAAAACATCTTACAAATGTGGACGAATGTGTTTAACATTGTTGGAGCACTAGCTCAGGCTTTTGCTAATGCGTGGACGAATGCTGGAAATGGTACAGCAATCATACAAGCTATAGCGGATATATTTATAGCAATACAAGACATTGTTATTAGTATATCTAATTCATTATTGAATTGGGTGATGAGTGAGAATTTCCAAAACGCATTAAATATAGTTTTTGGAATCCTAAGAGATTTATTTGGATATGCTCAAGAAATAGCTTCTTGGATAGCTACAATGTATGAAACTTATCTTGCTCCTGTAGTAGATAAGATATTAGATTGTATTTCAAGAATAATAATAGCTATTGGCTCAGTATGGGAGTTCTTAAAGCCTGTAATAGATACAATAATTGATGTAATTATGAATGTACTAGAGCCTGTTATTGATGGACTATGTGGAATTATAGGCGGAATCATTGATGTTCTAAGTGGTGTTGCTGATTTTATCACAGGAGTATTTACCGGTGATTGGAGTAAAGCTTGGGACGGAATTAAATTGATATTTAGTGGAGTGATAGACGCTATAGTTTCATTGTTTAGAGGACTATACAATACAATAGTAGCTCTTTTACAGGGTGCTTGGGATATTATTAAGTCTATTTGGTCGGTAGTAAGTAGTTGGTTTAATAATGCGGTTATCAAGCCTTTAGGCAACTTATTTAATGGTATATGGAATACTTTAAAGAACGGAGCTCAAAACACTTGGAATGGTATTAAAAATATCTTCTCATCAGTAGCGTCATTCTTTAAAAATATATTTACCAATGCTTGGAATGGTGTTAAAAATGTTTTCTCTACTGGAGGAAGAATATTCTCAGGTATAACTGAGGGTATAGTATCAGCGTTTAAAAAAGTAGTAAATACTATTATAGCTGGTATCAATAAAGTTGTTGCACTTCCATTTAAAGGAATCAATACAGCTTTAAAGAAAGTAAGAGATATATCATTTTTAGGAATAGAGCCATTTAAGGGATTGATTAAACTAATTGATATACCACAAATACCTAGCCTAGAAACTGGAGGCGTACTAGACCAAGAAACAATAGTAAGGGTAGCTGAATATTCAAATGCTAAATCTAATCCGGAAATTGTATCTCCTAGAGATATGATGAAAGAAACAATGAAAGAGGCTATTGAAGAATCAGGAATGAACAATCAATCTCAACAAGTAGATGTAAATATTACTGGAGAACTTACCGCAAAAGGTGATGATTTAGTATATGTATATGATAAGAACAAGAAAGACAAAGGTTATGATGGTGGAAAGAATCCATCGTTTGCCTACTAAGGAGGGGTGAAGAATGATTAAAAAAGGAAAAAATCCATTATTCTTATTTAATGGTGAAGCTTTGCCTAGCAATCCTCAAGTAGGGTATTTAGAGGAAAATGAGCAATTAGTTAAAGGTACAAGAAATGTACGAGGTCAAACTATTGCTCAGCCTATAAATAGAAGAATCAATAAATTTAATAACATTGTCTTTCCTGAATTATCTTTGATTGATTATAACTGGTTAAAAAATAAAGTAGCTAATTTTGAAGTTCTTTTAACTTATTATGATAGTGATGAATTAGATGTTATAGTTCGTAGATTCTACTTTGGTAATTTAAGCGGAACTCCTGTAGAATGGGAAAATTATCAGGGTGTACAAAAACCTACGAAGTATAGAGATGTCAAAGTCAATATTATTGATATGGGGTATTAGTTATGGCAAGTATAGAAATGATTGAACAACTTAAAAAACCTAAGAGAAATCTTGGGTTTTTGAAAGTTAAATTTAATATAGTTGACCCTGAAACTAATCCGGATTTATCAAGTAATAGTGAAGAGATATTTAGTAGTTTAGATAGTATTAAAGAATCAACAATACCTCAAACTAAAAATTATGCTACACTTGAGAAAAACTTTTGGATTCTTAATGATAGTCAGCCAATCTATGGTAGTGAAGAGTTAGAACAAACATATACAAGTTCTTATATGAGTGATAAGAATTGTCTTTTTACTGATAAGGCGTGTATAACACTAACTTCTAGTGTTTATTTAACTACTTTAGGACTTACTATGGTATTTGATAGCATTGATAAAAATTATGCCAAAAGACTAAATGTAAAGGCTTATAGAGATAATACTCTTATAATGAATAAAGATTATACTTTAAATAGTTATAAAGAAAGATTGATATTTGCTGATAACGATGAATTAGTTAGATGGAATAGAATTGAAATATATTTTATTGAATCTAGTTTACCATATAGAAGAATAAGAGTGAATCAGCTTTTATTTGGTATTATGGAAATATATACTGATGAAAATATTATTAGTGCTGAGAGTAAAGAAAAGACTACGATGATAAACTCCGAACTACCAACTCATACTTTTAAATTCACTATTGATAATATGAATAAATTGTTTAATCCTGACAACCCTGAGGGGTGGTATAGATACATATTACAGCAACAACCTATATCTTATGAATGGGGCTATCAATTAGACGATGGAACTATTGAATGGATATTAGGTGGCAATATGCTACTTACTGGCTCAGTAGATGTCGGTGAAAATCAAGTGACATTTAGCACTACTTCACTTATAAATTACTTAACTAAATCTTATAAAAAAGGTGTTTATAATGCTAATGGTAGAAGTCTATATGATTTAGCTGTAGATGTTTTAACTGATAGTAATATTGATGAAAGCCAATATAATTTATGGGAGGGACTAAAGTTATTAAAAACTGACGCTCCACTACCAAAATTAGAGGCTAGACAATTACTACAAATAATAGCAACTACAGGGAATTGTATATTATTTACTAATAGAGAAAACATTATAAACATACAGCCATTTAGTTATATATTAAGTCCTTATGGAATGAACTATGATTTTATTACAAGTAATCCAGTAGTAAAAGTACAAAGTGAATTACATAATGCTATTATATATATAAATCACTATTCTATAGATGAGGCTGTTAGTGAGTTATTTAAAAATGAATCTTTAGAAATAACAGGAACAACTAAAATAGAAATTGAATATGATTTAGCCACTAATGTTAGTGCTACTATAACAGGTGGAACTATAATAAGTGCTAATTACTATGGACGATATGCTGTTTTAGAAATAACTAATAATAGTGATGAGCCTGTATCTTTAAAGGTATTAGGTAATAAGATAAATGTTAGTCAAACAATAGATTCAAAAAATTATAATGATGATGGTGAAAATATAGAGTATAAAAACGACTTAATTACACAAATGGTTGAAAGTTCTAAAGAAGTTAAACTAAAAGAATTTATAGGAAATTGGTATAATAATAGAAATATTTACTCTTTTGAAAATAGAGGGGATATAACTAAAGATACTAGAGAGATATT
>CANORX010000037.1 GCA_947569225.1 uncultured Clostridia bacterium | reverse complement strand
GGCTAGTATTTCTAATATTACTAGTACTATTATAGGCATGACTGTAAACCATAGTGAATCTTTTGTGTTTTCTATGCTTATTGCTACCATTTCAGCTATTAGTAGGCTTACTACTAAGTCTTGTATGCTCAGCTGGCCTATTTCTCTTTTTCCCATTATTCTGTATATTATTAATATAAATATGTAAAAGAATATTGTTCTATATAATACTGTTATAAGTTCCATTTTATCACCTATTTTTATTATGTATGTTATTCTATTTTTTTAAACAATAAATATAATTAATTGGGGGGTAAAATGAAAAAGTATAAAAGCGTTTTAAAGAGTTTGGGCTATTTTAGTTTGTCTATTTTGATTTATTTGTTAGTTATTACTACATTCGCACATTTTAACTTGTTTTCTTATAAGACAGTTTCTGTTATTAGTTTTATTTTTATGTGTTTGTTATTTATGATAAGTGGTTTTAATCTTGGACGGAAAAGTGAGAAAAGAGGTTATGTTACTGGGGCTTTTATAGGTGGCGTTAATATTTTGTTTATTTTGATTCTGTCTTTAATTCTTAGAAGTTTTCCTGGTATTAAAAATTTGTTATATTTTTCTATTTTGTTACTTTCTTCTACTTTGGGTGGAATGTTTGGTATTAATAAAAAGAGAAATTAGACATTTACTTTTATTTAAGTAGATGTTTTTTTGTATTTTGTGATAAAATTTGTACAGAAGTATTTGATTAGAAATAAGTTTACTTCATATGTTAAAGAGTTAAAAATAAAAAGAAAGAAGGACTGAATATGAATAGACCTTATATTAAGCCTTATGTTATTAAGCAAGTTTGGCTTGATTATATCGAGTCAGAAAGAAAGAGGTTAAAACGTCAGAGAGATCTTATGTTAATGCAACAAAGATTAGATATGCAAAAACAAAAGGAACAACTAATATTATTCTCTTCTAGTAAGCAAGTTGTAAATGAAGAGGAACTGGAAGAAGATTATGAGATGTCAATGTAATTTTATATTAATGTATTTATAGGAGGTTTTATGTTAGATGTGGAAAAAATAGAGTTATCACCTATTCAAGCTACTGCGTATTGGTGGATTAATGTGATAAGATATAGGGTTAGAGAAATAGTAATTTATGGTGCTCATAATCAAAAGGAAGTTGATTTTGTAGAAATTTTCTATGGTTTTAGTGAAATTGATTATAGGAAAATGTATTTAGCACTTACAGTGTATATTTCTAAGGATGTAGAAAATTATATTCCTAAGGGTATTAATGATTGTTTTAATCAAGATACTAATGTACATGGTCATATGAAAATTAATGATAGTATTTCTAAAATAGTTGGAAAAAAGATTCCAGATATTCGTCTTGCCGCTAATGATGTAAAGGATTCAGTTATTTATACGACAATGGATTATGTCAATGTTTTTTATAAGTCATGTGGTGTTAGGAAATTACCATTAAATTATGAGCCAAGTTATGTTTTGACTGGTGACGATAAAGGTTTAGAGTTTTATAATTTACTTATTTCAACTGTAGCAGTTTTAAGTAAGGAAGATAAAAGTTTTAATTCGGTTTATATTCTTCGTGAAAGATTTTGTAATGAGTATTTAAGACTAACTAATGTGGCAGAGAATTTAGAAGATATTATTTTATTGTTTAATTATTGTTTTGATAAAGCTAGTGATAAAGATTTGATTATTGGGCGTTCTTTTAAGGAGACTTATTTTGCTTCATTTAGAGATATTGATTTTGTTTCGCTATATTCTTATATGGATAAAGCTCAATATTATGCTTGTGTTATTTTAGATAAAGTTGATATTAATGATAATAGTTTATCTAAGAGTTTAAATTAAGGACTTTGATAGTTCTTTTTTTATAATAAAAATTGGAATTTAACTATAAAAGCCTTTATTTATAGGATTATTCAAAAGGTTGCGATACTACTATACACTATCAACAAAAAAAGCTTTTTGACAAAGACAATAAAATATGTTATTATGAATATGTCAAGGAAACTTGCATAAAATAAAAAGGAATACCTAGTTTTGCAGAGTTAGGTACTATTCCAAAAAATTGTTCAAGTACCGACTTATACAGTTGGTACTATTTTTATTAAAATGATTAAAATCACAATAATAAGGAGTATTATGATAGTACAAAGATATTTCTCTGATTTTCTCATAAATTCACCTCCTTCCACTTTATAAAGTAAAGGAGAATAGTACCCAAGCTAACTAAATATTCCTTATTATATTGTACTATTAATAGTATATAAAAATATTGGATAGTTGAATGAAAAATAACTACTTAAAAATTTTGGATGATTATTTGTTATTATTTCCTCAAGAAAAAGAAAGACAAGCTAAGTTATTAGATTATTTGGAACTAAAATAATATTGTTTTTAGTTCCTAATTCTCTAAAATATTCTATCTTTGCTAATCCTTATTTTTAAGTCTATTATATACATCAATCACAATCTATATATCTTATAACATTTTGCATAAACACCTCCTCTGTTTGTATGCTATATCCTATTTTATTAAAAAAAAGCCTCATATAAGGCTTAAATTATATGACTTTCTTAGTCGGATTTTATTAATACTACTTTATATGTAGGATATTCGATATAGCTTGATTTAGTGTATTCTTTTATTTCTTCTAAGAAATAACCAGTTAAATATTCTTTTTCAATTAACTCTTTAACAGTTATGTTTTTTTCTTCACATTTTTTTTCGTTTATACATTTTTTTGTTGACTCTGTTATGTTTACTTTTATGTAGTTTAGTTTTTTTTCTTTGTTTTCGTCGTCTATCAGTATTATTGTTTGTAATACTATTATAAGTAAAACTCCTGTTATAGTTAGGGCTAAGCATATTTTTCTTTTTTCTTTATCCATATTTCACCTATTTGTTATAATAGTCTATAATGAACTTTTCTTTAAATTCTTCAAGAGTGTCTGTTTCTATGTTTTCTCTAATGTCTTCAATAAGTTTAGTTAGAAATCTAATGTTATGTATTGATAGTAGTCTTTGACCCAATACTTCTTCTGCAATTATTAGGTGTCTTATGTAAGCTTTTGTGTAATTTTTACAAGCGTAACAATCACATTTTTCTTCTAGTGGTGTGAAGTCTTCTTTGTATTTATTATTTCTTAGGTTTATTTTTCCTTTTCTTGTGTGAGCGTTTCCGTGTCTTGCTATTCTAGTAGGTGCGACACAGTCAAATATGTCTACTCCTCTCATTACTCCTTCTATTAAGTCAATCGGGTCACCTACTCCCATTAGGTATCTTACTTTGTCTTCTGGTAAGTATTTTGTTGTGTATTCTACTTCTTTATATTGTATTTCTTTTTCTTCTCCAACTGCAGTGCCGCCTATGCTATATCCATCAAATCCAATTTTTACTGTCTCTTCTGCACTTCGTTTTCTTAAGTCTTCGTAACATCCGCCTTGAACTATACCAAATAATGCTTGGTCTTTATTGTTATGTACTGCTTTACCACGTTTTGCCCATCTAAGCGTTCTTTCTATACTGTTTTCCATATACTCGTGCGTTGCTGGGTAAGGAGGACATTCATCAAAGCTCATTATGATATCAGCGCCTAGCTTGTTTTGTATTTCTATGCTTTTTTCGGGACTTAGAAATAGTTTCGATCCATCTATATGACTTTTAAAATAGACCCCCTCTTCTTTTATGTTCTTTTTTTCTGCTAAGCTAAATACTTGGAAACCACCACTGTCAGTTAGTATAGGCCCGTTTTTATAGTTCATAAATTCATGTAGTCCTCCTGCTTTTTTTACTATATCCTCTCCTGGCCTTAACCATAAGTGATATGTATTTGATAATATTACATTCGATTTAGCTTCTGCAAGTTCTTCAGGATTTAATGTTTTGACTGTAGCTTGCGTTCCAACTGGCATGAACATAGGAGTTTTACTTATTCCCCATTTTGTTGTAAATTCTCCTAGTCTAGCCATATTTTTTTTACTTTTTTTGATTATTTTAAATTTTAAGTCCATAATAAATCCACCTCTAAATTATTTTAGCATATATTTTATCAGTTTTTTCGTTTAATTAAAAGAGTTTACATATTTTTTCATGTAAACTTTTTAACGTTTTTTTCTTTTTGTTTTTCTTTTATGTACGTTTTTTTGTATGTTTTCCATTTCGTGTTTTATCCATTCTTTTCTTAATAATTCGTTAGCATACTCTATTAAGATTATACTCTGTAATTCTTTTATTGATTCTTTTATTTCTTTATAGTTTTCTTTATTATATTCTTCTACTAAGTCTGTTATGTATTTTTCTTCTTCTTCACTTATTTTACTTTTCATAAAACTTATACTGTTACAATAATTAATAATACTATCTAATTTTTGGCTTTCTATATTAGTTATAGTTATAACTGCTGTATTTTCTGTTAACTGTTTCAAGTAAGTGTTTAATTCTTTTATTAGTTCTTTTTCTAAATTAAGTTGATTTAATATTTTAGTGTCATATTCCTGTGATTCGTTTTTCTTCCAAAATTCTGGAATGTATTCTAATTTACTTTTTAAGTTTTCTAATTCTTGTTTATTTATACATCTAGTAACAAATTTCATTTTTAAACCTCTCTTTTATTATATTTTATTTCTAAGTGTTAAAGATTCTTTTACTTGATAATTTAATTCTTTTATTTTATTTTTTTCTTCTTCTGTTAAGTAATAATAATTAATTGTGTAATATAATTCTTTTAATAAAGTTTTTGATTCTAGACATACTTCTTCACTTAGAAAATCATTTTCTTCTATTCTGTTTTCAATGTCTTTTAATATGAAGTTTATTTTTAGAATGTCACGTTCGGTTTTATTTACTTCTCTTTTTAAGTTCTTAAAGTTTATATATACTTCTTGTAATCCTATTTTAGGGAAGTATGTGCTTAGGTAAGCTAATATTAGACTTATTAGTATGTTAATTTTGTTTAGAACGTTTTTATCTATTTGAGTACTATAGATTGTTTCTGTGGTATTAGTTCTTGATATTTCCTTTAGTGTGTAATTTGCTCCAGAAAAAACACCTATCATTACTGAGATAGATAATATAATTGAAATGTATTTTTTCTTTATTTGTTTTAATAATTCACTGTTTTTATTAATTAAGTTTTCTTTTTCTTCTAACTCTTGTTTCATTAGTTTTAAGTGTTCTTCTATGTTATTATTTTCTTCTTTTAGTGTTTCTATGGTTTTTATAATTTCTTCTTCTATTTTTTGTCTTTGTTCTTTATCTTTTTTGCATATTGTTTTTATTAGATGTATGTCGATTGTTTCGTTTTTATTTTCAAAGTCTTCAGTGTCTTTTTGTATTAAGTCTAATATATGTCTTTTTATTATTTGTGTTTCATTTATTTTATTTATTAAAGTTTTTGCTTGTTCTGTGGCAATTATGTGTTTTAAGAATTTATATAAAATTATGCTTATGTTTTGTATGAATTTTTCATCATAATTATGTGTAGTATTTATTATGCTTATTTTTTTTATTATTGATATAGCTAATGCAAGATAGTATTTTATGTTATTTGGGTTAATGTCTTTTTGTAAACTTTTTTTAAGTAAATATAGTAGTGTTTTTATTTCATTTTTGTTTTTTATTGTTATTTTTTTTATGTTATTCATTGTTTCTTTCCTTATTATACATGTTTTTTATATTTTAATCTTAATTCTTTCACTTGATCTTCTAGTTTTGTGTCTTCTTTTAGTAAGGCTTCTATTTTCCTAATTTCTTTATCAAATTCTAGTCCTTCGATTATGTATGAAGATTCTCTATAGTTTTTACTTGCTTTTGTATTTTCTTCTATTATGTTTTCTAATTTTTTTACAAGTTCTAAAACTATATTTAATACTTTTTCATAAGTTTTTTTATCAATACTACAATTTTTAGCGTATTTTAATAAATCTCTTAATCTATTAATTGGAGAGAATGGAAGTGCTAAGCACATAAGTTCTATAGCGTATACTAAAGGCAATATACAATTATATAAGTGTTCATCAAAGTAAGGTTTATATGTGTTAAAGTCTTGAGTTATAATAGTTACTTGTTTTTCTCCTTCTTCTAATAGAGTTACATCATATGCTTGTCCATGTTCAGGATTAGGTTTTATTTGATAGTGCTCTAGGTCTAATTTTGCATATTCTTCTATAGTGTCTAGTACTATGTCAGTTAAATCATATATTTCTAGTTCTCTATAAGTATCTGTTCTATATCTATAATAAGTATGCCCTATTTTGCCTCCAATTGCTAGTGTCACTATTTTTTCCTCACTATTTTTAGTAGTATATGATTCTTTTACTTCAACGTTTTTGCCTTCAATATATGTCTGTGTTGTTGTTTTATAAATTTTGCCATTACATAGTGGCTTTAAAATACTGGGCGTTACTACACCTACTGCAGTATATAGTGAAAGTGATAATATTATAGATATTATTTTTCTTATAATCACAGAATTAAAATCTTTATATTTATTATTTATTTGATCTAACTCTCTTATTTTATCATTTAAAGAATTGTCAATATATAATTGTTCAAATTCTTCAAAGTTTAACTCTAATGTAGTTTTAGTTTCTTCTAGCATCTTTTTATATTCTTTTTTATGTTCGTTATAGTTATTAAATACCACTATTAGTTTTATTAAGTCATAGTCTACTAAGCTAATTTCGGCACCATTAATGTTTAGCTCATGTATTTTATTTTTTATTTTTTTAATTAGTGGATTTGTGTTAATTGCACCCATAATGTTTTCGACATCTGTTTCGATATATTTACTAATTTGATAGCAAAATATTTCATTGTTTTTAATCAGTTCTAATATTTCACTGTTTTTATTTATTAGTATTTCTTTTTTTATTGTTTTATATATGATTAGATAAATTTTTTCTAAGTCGTAGTCTTTAATGTCTGTTGTTATGTTATTATAATAATTATATATTTCAGAAACTAATTTTTTGCATTCTTCAAGTTTTTCAGCATCTTTAACTTCATCAATTGTGTCTGATAGATATCTGATTTTATTTTTTATTTTGTATAATTCATTGTAGTCTTTTAGTTCTCTTTCCATCTCTTCTAATAATTGTATACGTTCGTCAATTTCTGTAGTGTTTTTGTCATCGCAAATTTTTTCATATCTTTTAGTTATTTCTTCTATATTTTTAATTCCTAATTTTTTTAAGTTATTTATTATTCTTTCTACTTTTAATTTTTTTGTTTTATATAGTACTTTTTTCATTTTTTCCTCTTTCTATAAATCATTAATATTTGTTATAAACATTGCGTCTCCAAATGAGAAAAATCTATATTTTTTTTCTACTGCATGCTTATAGCTTTTTATTATGTTATCTCTACTTGCTAGTGCACTTACAAGCATTATTAGTGTACTTTTTGGCAAGTGGAAGTTTGTGATTATTCCGTCTACTGCTTTGAACTCATATCCTGGGTATATGAATATGTTTGTGTTTTCTTCACATTCTTTGAATTCTTTATATTTAGTTATTATGCTTTCTAATGTTCTTGCACTAGTTGTGCCTACCGCGATTATGCGTCTTTTTTCTTTTTTTGCTTGGTTTAGTATTTCACTGGTTTTTGAATCCATTATGTAGGTTTCGCTATGCATGTCATGTTCTAATATGTTAGTGACGTTTACTGGTCTAAATGTTCCTAATCCAACATGGAGTGTAATATACGTTATTATTATTCCTTTATTTTTAAGACTATCTAATAATTCACTAGTAAAGTGCAGTCCCGCTGTTGGTGCAGCAGCACTTCCTGGTATTTTAGCATATACTGTTTGGTATCTGTCTTTTTCTTCTAATTTTTCATGTATGTAAGGTGGTAAAGGCATACTTCCTAAGCGCTCTAGTATTTCATATAGTATTCCTTCATATTCTAGTTTTACAATGATTATTCCTTCTTCTTTTTTTTCTAAAACTTTTGCTTTTAGTTCATTATTTCCAAATGAAATGATTGTTCCTTCTTTTAGTCTTTTGCCTGGTTTTGCTAGACATTCCCATGTGTCATTTTCTATGTTTTTTAATAGTAATAATTCTATGACAGCTTTAGATTCTTCTTTTTCTCCTATTAGTCTTGCTGGTATTACTTTGGTGTTATTTAAGACTAGAACATCTCCTTTTTTTAAGTAGTTAATTATGTCTTTA
>CANORX010000036.1 GCA_947569225.1 uncultured Clostridia bacterium | reverse complement strand
ACGAAAATCTTTCCAAATGGTATAATAGTAATACCAATAAGAAGGAGGGAGTGTCTATATATCTATTCTAACACCAATTCTTATTTTTTTCAATTTTAAAGACCATTGTTTATCACCCTTTCTTTTACAAAGAAAAAAACATATTTCTATGTTCTTTCCTAAACTTTTAAATTATCTATATCAATATTTTGAACTTCTTGTTTATTTAAAGCATTATAATTTTTTATCGCTTCTATTATGTATTGCTCTATATACCTTTTATCTCTTTTTAATAATTCATAAGGTAAAACTGACTCTATCTTTTCTTTATTAAAAGATATTTGTTCATTTTGATTACCTTTCTTTTGAAGTAATATTTCTTCTAATGTGTTATAGTTTAAAAGCATTTTTTTACTTAATGCCCTTATTTTAATAGTCTGAGCATGGCTTGGTGTCAAGTCTTCATAAATAATTGATGCGTAAACTAGATTTTGTTCATCTTTAGTTAAATAAGAAAGTTCTACAGCAGGTTTTAATCCCATAGTTAAAAATGTTCTTTTATCATATTTAACTGTATTATCAACCAACTCTAATAATTCTGGAATTAAATATGTTAGTCTAATGTATTTTCTAACTTGTTCCCTAGATTCTCCATTTTGTTCTCCAATTATTTCATCAGTTCTCTTCTTTGACAACTTAGTTGTCGAAGTTTCATTCTTCTTACCTTGATGCTTCATGGCATCTATTTTCATTTTATATGCAAATGCCTTTTCGGATGGTAAAATTTTTTCTCTATATATATTGGAATCAACCATATAAATAGTTGCTTCATCATCATTTAGTTCTTTAACATATACTTCTACTTCTTTTATTCCATTTAATTCTAACGCTTCTTTTCTTCTATGTCCTGAAATCATTTCATAACGACCATTTTCTTTTTTTTCTTACTATTAAAGGATTTAACAAACCATTTTCTTTTATACTCTTAGCAAGTTCTTTTAATGATTCATCATGATTTACTAAAAAGGGATGATTTTTAAAAGAGTCTATATCTTCAATTCTTATTTTTATTAATTTATCCATGGCAATTCACATCTCCAGTTAATTCATATTTGAACTTCCATTCAATATAGCTTTCATAAGATATTTCTCTTTTGCCTCTTTTTTTTCGCATTATATCCCATTCTTTAAAAAAATTCTTTAATATCACAATATTGTTATCATTTATATTAGGTACACAAGATAAATCTATATTATAATTTGGAATTAATTCTTCTAACCACATAAGAGTATAAATTATATCTATCGGTTCTTTATATTCATACTTCTTAATTGAATTAATATTAACATTTAATATTTGAGCTATTTCTAATGTCCTGTCATCTTTTGGATTTCTATCCCCCTTCTCATATCTAGTTATTGTTCTTCTTTTACATTCTCCAGTTAATCCTAATTTATCTGATACATCGTCTTGTGTCATTAATCTAAACTGTCTTACAAAGGCAATTCTTGATCCTTGTGATAAGTCTTTTAATTTTGGCTTTGTGTACATTACTCGCATTTATTTTACCTCCAATTCTTTGTCGCAATATACTTCTTTTTCATACAAAAAAGACTAAGATGTGTGATTAATTCAACATTTCTTAGTCTTTTTATATATAAATATCAACAAAGATTGGTTCTTTTAACTTAACTTTATTACATTCAGGTATTTTATCTGCATACCTTAATATATCATCTTTTGTAATGATTATGCGGGTTAAGAACACATCTATGTCTGTTTTTAGTTTTGCCCCCCAGATTTGATTGCGGCTTGTGCAGCAGCAAGTCTTGCAAGTGGAACTCTAAACGGACTACAAGAAACATAGTCAAGACCTAAACTATGACAAAACTCTACACTACTTGCTTCTCCACCATGTTCACCACATATTCCAAGTTTAATGTCAGGTCGTGTACTTCTTCCTTTTTCTACAGCAATCCTCATTAATTCCCCAACACCTTCTTGATCAATCTTAGCAAATGGATCATTTTCAAATATACCTCTTTTATAATAATCCTCTAAAAATTTACCTGCATCATCTCTACTAAATCCATAAGTTAATTGTGTTAAATCATTTGTACCAAAACTGAAAAACTCAGCATGATTAGCAAGTTTATCAGCAATTAATACTGCTCTTGGAACCTCTATCATAGTCCCAACTTTATAATTTAACTCACATCCACTTTCACCTATTATTTTATCCGCTGTATCAACTATTAAAGATTTAACAAATTTAATTTCATTCTCATCTCCTATCAAAGGTATCATAATCTCTGGAGTAACTTTAATTCCCTCTTTACTTACATTAATAGCAGCTTCTATAATAGCTCTAGTTTGCATCCTAGCAATTTCAGGATATGTCACATCTAACCTACATCCTCTATGTCCCATCATAGGATTAAATTCCTTTAAACCTTCAATTCTAGACTTCAAAGACTCAAAAGTTATATCTAAACTTTCAGCAAGCAATTTAATTTCAGCATCTGTATGAGGTAAAAACTCATGTAATGGCGGATCTAATAACCTTATATTAACTCCATAACCATCCATAGCTCTAAATAAGCCTTCAAAATCTTCTCTTTGATAAGGAAGAATTCTTAGAAGCGCTTCTTCACGTGCTTCTATAGTTTCAGCAGTTATCATTCTTCTAAAATTAAATATTCTTGCCTCTTCAAAAAACATATGCTCTGTTCTACATAAACCGATACCCTCAGCGCCAAACTTTTTAGCTTCTAAAGCATCTTTAGGAGTATCAGCATTAGTTCTAACTTTTAACTTTCTAACTTCATCAGCCCAAGACATAAACAACTCAAAATTTCCACTTATAGAAGGTTCTTCTGTCTCTATTTTTTCACCATACACATTACCTGTAGAACCATCTAAACTCAAATAATCTCCCTCTTTAAATACTTTACCATCCTTAGTAACAATTATCTTTTTCTCTTCATCTATTTTTAATTCACCACAACCTGAAACACAACAAGTACCCATTCCACGTGCAACAACAGCTGCATGACTAGTCATTCCGCCACGAATAGTTAAAATTCCATGCGCCAAATTCATTCCTTCAATATCCTCAGGACTTGTTTCAAGTCTCACTAAAAGTAAATCCTTTTCACCATTTTTATATTGAGACATAATATCTTCAGCAGTAAAGAATATTTTTCCAGTAGCGGCACCTGGACTTGCAGCAAGACCTTTAGCAATTACTTCAGCTTTTTTTAAAGCCTCATTATTAAAATTAGGATGAAGTAATTGATCTAACTGTTTAGGTTCTACTCTTAAAATAGCCTCTTCTTTTGTAATCATTCCCTCATTAACCAAATCTACAGCAATTTTTAAAGCAGCTTCAGCTGTCCTCTTACCATTACGTGTTTGAAGCATAAACAACTTTCCATTTTCTATTGTAAATTCCATATCTTGCATGTCTCTATAATGATCCTCTAGAGTTTTACATATTTTAACAAAAGAATCATAACATTGAGGCATAACATCCTTTAAAGTTTCGATACTCTGAGGTGTACGAATACCTGCAACTACATCCTCTCCTTGAGCATTCATCAAATATTCTCCATATAAAGCCTTTTCACCTGTAGCTGGATTTCTAGTAAACGCAACCCCAGTACCACTTGTCTCTCCACGATTTCCATAAACCATCTCTTGAACATTTACAGCTGTCCCCCAACTAGATGGTATATCATTAAGTCTTCTATAAGTAATAGCTCTATCATTATTCCAACTTCTAAATACAGCTTTAATAGCTTCAATCAATTGAATCTTAGCATCTTGTGGAAAATCCTCCCCAGCATGACTCTTATATTCTTCTTTATAAATTTCAACTACTTCTTTTAAATCTTCTGCTGTAAGTTCTGTATCAAATTCTACACCTTTAGTCTCTTTAATCTCATCAAATTTTCTCTCAAAAGAACTCTTAGGAAATCCCATAACAACATCAGAAAACATCTGAATAAATCTTCTATAACTATCATATACAAATCTTGAATCTCCTGTTTCAGTTGCAAACAAAGAAGCAACTTCATCATTAAGACCCAAATTAAGAACAGTATCCATCATTCCAGGCATACTAGCTCTAGCGCCACTTCTAACACTAACCAAAAGTGGATTTTTAGAATCTCCCATTTTCTTTCCAGTCTTCTCTTCTAATTCTAATAATTTAGAAAAAATCTCTTCTTCTATATCAGAACTAATCTTTTCTCCATCTGTATAATATCTTGTACAGGCCTCAGTAGTAACTGTAAATCCACTTGGAACAGGTAATCCAATATTAGTCATCTCGGCCAAATTAGCCCCTTTTCCTCCAAGAATATTCTTCATATCCTTATTTCCTTCACTAAACATATAAACGTATTTCACATTATTCCTCCTTTTTTAATCAATATGTAATACTTTCTTTTAATTAAAACTTACTACAAATTTTATTAAACAAAATCACTCCCTCCATTATATACAACCTATTTTCTATATTTTATTCAAACAATAGAAAATATCAGTTTTAAAAATTATTAGAACCCAAAACCTTACCTTCTCCCTCTAGGATGACTCTGAAAATAAACTTCTTTAAGTCTTTCGCTAGTAACATGTGTATAAACTTCTGTAGTATTTATATTCTTATGTCCCAACATATCTTGAACACTTCTTAAATCACATCCATTATCTAATAAATGAGTCGCAAAAGTATGTCTTAAAGTATGTGGACTTACCTTAGTCTTAATGAGTGTTAACTTAATAATATTATCTATTATCTTAGCAACACCTCTAGTACTTATATTATCACCATTTTTATTTAAGAACAAGTAATCATTTGTTTTCCCATTAAGAAGTTTTTGTCTGTTTCCATTTATATATTTACTTAGTGCTTCCTTTGCATAATCACCATAAAACACAAATCTCTCATAAGAACCCTTTCCTAATATTCTAATTTTTTTATTATCAAAATCAATATCACTAATTTTAATATTAACTAACTCTGAAACACGTACTCCAGTATCATACATAAGTTCCACAATTAAATTATTTCTATCACCAAATTCTCCACATTTACTTACTTCTATTATTTCACTTAATTCATTATATTGCACAAACTTAGGTAAAGATTTATCTCTTTTAGGATATCTTATGCTTAAAATAGGATTAATTAAAATATAATCCTTTTCTTTCATATATTTATAAAAACTTTTAAGAGAACTTATTTTTCTACTAACAGTAGTAGACTTATTATCATTATCAAATAACTCTTTCAAATAAAGCTTAATATCTTCTCTAGTAACTTTTGTTAAATCTTTCTCCTTTACAAAACAACTAAACTCAGTCAAATCTTTTCTATAGCTAAGAATTGTATACTCTGAATAATTTCTCTCATTTTTTAAATTTTCTAAAAACTCATTTATATAAAACATTTACACCTCTTAAATATTATTATCTATCTTACTTCTACAATTAAATAATAACATACCGCAAAAATAAAGTCAAACGTTTTTTTGCCTTTTATAACCTGATTCAAATAAAAAAAGCTTGACATCAATTCAAACTTTTACATAATGTAGGATTATCATAACAAGAATTAAAAGCATCTTGAATCATTTCTAGTTGTCCTTCACTATAAACACCATTAGCTAATTTATTCTTACTAATAACAATTAAATCATCATTAATAGAACTAAAATAATTAATAATATTACCTTCTTCATTAACACTCCAATACATCCTCGCACCAATCAAATTTTTATCATAATCTATAACAAAAACATAAGAATACATAGCCTTAATATCTAGCTTTCTATTATCTAGAAAATAAGATTTAATACTAATATACGCATTATCTAATAAACGAATATATTTTTTCTCACTTCCAGTTATTTTAGACTCTTCTATCACATCAGAAGAAAGAACTTTACTAAATACTTCTTTAACTTCCAAAGTACAATCCCCTTCTAAATAAGGTCCATAATTAAAAGAACCATACTCCTCTAAAAAATAACTTTTCTTCTCATCATTTATACTATCATACACATTAAATATTCCTACGGCATTTCCCTGATAAGTTTGTTCACTAACTATCTTTGAATCAAAAACATTACTATCATCAAATCTCTTATCTTCACTCTTACAACCCGAAAGTAACAAATACAATATTGAAGTATATAATAATAACCTTTTTTTTAAATTCATAATATCCCTCCTATTAATGTTTAAAAATAGATTTTTTATAACACTTTCCTCTATATAAATCAATTAAAACATCATCAGTATCCTCATATCCTTCAACTAAAGAAAGTAATTGTTTTAATTCTTCTTCTGTTTGTACTCTTTCTATAGCCTTATTAAAACTAATACCCCTATCAGTTTCTGACTGAACAACAAAACCATCTAACATACTATAAATTTCTAAATTTGAGAATGTACTGTATGATAAAACTGTCTCTATAACAAGAGGATTATAATTATATTCTTTAATCTTATCTATTAATATAAGCATTTCATCTATTGTTCTATTCATAAAGAACATGTCATTTAAAGCTAACATTAAAGCAAAATTATTAAAATTTAACTCATTCAACTTTAATACTAATTTAACAATATCATCTGTTCTTTTTAAAACATGTTTATTAAAACTTAAAATAGCATTAGTTGCTTCATTAGAATAATTACATAACTTTAAAACTTCTATTAATTTAATAATATCATCTACATCCATATTCCTTACAATTTTTTCAGTTTTAATTATTCTAAAAACATTTGGATTAAAATCACACGAAGAAAATACATTATATAACTTTATTTGTTCTTCATTAGTTTTATATTCTAAAAGAACTGGTACCTTTAAAAATTCTAATGTAATATCATTTGAATTATTATTATAAACTTCAATTAATCTTAATTGTTCAGAATTTTTTCTATACTTCAATATATTAGAATTAATAATTAAATAATAAAAATCACTATTATAATTACATTTTTTAAAATTTCTAATCAAAACTATTTGTTCATGAGTGCGTCTTTGAGAAAGTATATCATTATTTCTAATTATATGAGAAACTTTCTCATTATAAGAACTTTTCTTAAATTCTTTTATTAATCTAACTATTTGCCTTGTATTTCTAAATTCTAACACTCTATCATCCAAAAGAATTTCTAAAACCTTAGGTGAATAATTATGATTCTTTAATTCATCTGCTAAAACAATCATTTGATTAACATCTCTTCCTAATATACTATCTTCTTTTATAAATAATTGTAAAACTGCCTCACTATAATGATGCTTTTTCAACTCCTTAATTAATCTAACTTGATCAAAAATATTAAAACTTCTAAAATAATCACTATATAATAAGCGAAATACATTAAGTTCAAAATCACAAAACTCTAGTGTCTCCACTATTTTAACTATTGAATTATCACTATCATAATGTTCTAAAAGAAATCTATCATTTAAGGCTTTATAAATAATCTCTGAATCCTTACCTTTTAAACCATCCATAACTAAACAAAATTTAGCTACACTAAAAAAAGGATTAAAAGTATAATAAGAAATAAACAACTCTATTATTTTATTATCATAATTTGTATTACGAAAAACTTCAGAAAGCATTTTCGCATCTTCTTTTCTAATCTTACTAAAAATATATACCAAACTTCTTATATTTTTAACACTAACTTTAGCATTAACCATATCAACCAAAATATTTGTATTCATTTACAATCATCTCCCTTAGTGATATACTACAACAAAACACAAATATAATCAAGAAAAAATAAGAATTACTGAACACTAACTCTTATTTCCCTATCTATATAATATACACAAATAGCAACGTTATTCATAGACTCATCTGTAATAGGATCAATGAGATTATAACCACTATCATCATCCCCACTAATATATCCCTGATTTATAAGACTACCAATAGTAACACTCGTACAATTCTCACTAAGCTTATCAATATTTTCACGCCCATACTTATAAGCCCCAGAAAGTGCAATCTCAATCTTAGACTCATACATTCTCTCCTTAGAATCATCACCCATATCAATAAGATTAGGAACCACTAAAAGTGCTAAAAATAAAATCAAAGTAATAGCAAGCGTTATCTCAACCATAGTAAAACCATTTTTATTTATCATAATTTCCACCTACTATAAATTATAACACAAAACAAAAAAATTTACACCTTGTAACACACTAGTATTTATTATATAATATTAATAAGAATAGAAAGTGGGAATTTGATTTATGAAAGATGATATGAAAGAATTTAATTTTGAAAAGATGCCTATTGTCGAAATAGCTAACGAAATAATAATAGATGCAGTAAATAAAGGAACAAGTGACATACACTTTGACCCTACTAAAG
>CANORX010000035.1 GCA_947569225.1 uncultured Clostridia bacterium | reverse complement strand
TAATTCTTTTATAGATATTCCATCGTCTCCTACTACAAATAATATTCCTTCTGTTACACTTTTTAAATTCATGTTAATCAACTCTTTCAAGTATTATTGTTCCAAAGTTAGTATCTTGTTTGAGCATTATTTCTTTATTTTTAGCCATCTCTAATATGCTTAAAAATGTTACTACTATGTATGGCCTTGATATTTCTTCAAATAAGCTTAGAAATTCAACTCTTTTTTCTTTTTTTAGAACATTTCTTATTTTAGCAACTCTTTCTGAAACTGACAACTCTTTTTTTGTTATTTTTGTGTTTAATGGCTTTGTGTATTCTTTTCTTTCAAGTAATTTTTGAAGTGCAGTTAGTAAATCGTATGCAGTTAGATTTTCAGTGTTTTCTAATTTTTCTGTTGTGTATATTTCTCTTTTTTCAGGTGTTTTTGTGAAGTAATTACTTCTTTTATCTTCTAATGTTCTAAATGATGTGATGCTTTCTTTGTATTTTTGATATTCTAAAAGTCTTCTTTTTAATTCTTCTTCTGGATTTTCTTCTTGTTCTTCTTTTTCTTCTTTTGGTTTTATAGGAAGTAAGAATCTACTTTTCATTTCTATTAGTTCTGATGCTGTTACTAAGTATTCACTTGCAATATCTAAATTCATTTCTTCCATTTCTTTAATAAAATTTATGTATTGCTCAGTTATGTCTATTAGACTAAGGTCGCTTATGTTCATTTCTTGTTTTTTTACTAAGTGTAGTAGTAAGTCTAATGGACCTTCAAAATCCCCTATTAAAAATTTGTTCATTATTTACAGCTCCAGTTTTTTGATTCTTCTGATAATTTTACTTGTCTTTTTATACTACCTATTTCGTAAAGTTTTTCGTATTTGCTTTTTCCTAAGTCTATTTTCATTAGGTCTATAGTGTAATTTATTGAATTTTCATCATAAGTTATTTCTGTTAAATTTGTTTTTTTCATAGTTTCTGCTTCACTTTTAAATATTTTTGTGTATTTTGCACTGTCTTCTTCTAATTCAGGATTGCTTTCTTTTTGTTTTTCTGCTTTTCTACTTACTTGATAGTTTATTAATCCTTTGTCTGAAAAATTATATGTTATTTTCTGACTTACATAAAAGCTTCCATCTTCAAAGTTATTAGTACATACTAGTGTGTCAGTTGTTTTGTTAAATTCTTCATCTTTTATTATTGAAACTTTTGCATATGTAGCTTCAGAATATAATTTTTCATTTAGTTTTAGTTTATATGTTTTTTGTATTTTTCTTTCTAATGTTTCATCACTCATGAATGGGTATCTATATATTATAGTTTTTTTTGAGTTATAGAATTCTACATACATTTTTAGATTGTTTACATTATTTATTCCTTTTTCTGGTAAGTATACGATGTGTATTTCATTTTTTGATTTTTTAGTTGGATTATAAAATCTTATGTCTTTTGCTGTTATTGTTCCTTCGTCTTTACCTATTTCAAGCATTCCATCAACAGTTTTTTTATTTACTATTTCATCAATATTTTTGCTATATGTAAATATTGAATTTCTACTTATAATCCCTGTGATAGTTGGTAAAAAGAAAGCAAATATAATTAGTAATCCTATTATTCCAAAGATTATTCTATTTTCTTTTCTACTGTCTAAAGTATTTTCTATTTTTTCTTTTTTTTCGTCTAATTCAATTATTTCAACTTCATTTTCTTTGTTTTTTTGTTCTTTTGTTATAGTTTGCATTTCTGGTTGTAAATTTTCATTTTTATTTTCTTCTATTTTTTTTGTTTGTTCTTTTACATCTGGTGTTATGTTTGTTTTTTCTTCTTTTTTACTTTTTTTAAATATTCCCATACTAATTCTCCTTATTCTCTTTATAAGATTATATCAAAATTATTAATTGTCTACAACATGTTTAGGTTAAAAGTGTGTTTTTTGTTAAATTTTTATATCAAAATTAAAAACTCTCTTTTTTTGAGAGTTTTTAGTGTTGAGGTTTTGTAAATACAGATACTATGAAGGCCATTATTATTGTTACAGCTACTCCACCTGAGCTTGTAGCCATTATTCCATTTAATAAACCTGTGATTCCATCTTCTAAAAATCCTTCATATGCGCCTGTGAAGAGCAAATGACCATAGTTCGTGATAGGAACACTAGCACCAGCCCCACTCCAAGAAAGTAATATGTCATATATTCCAAAACATGAAAGCAAAGCTCCTATTATAACTAGTAAAGCGTTTAGATGCCCTGGTGTTAGTTTTGTGTTTTCAAGTATTATTTGCCCAAGCGCACATATTAATCCGCAAACTATAAATGCATGTATATAAATCATTTTATCACTTCCAAACTTACTATGTGTGAGATACTAGGTATTGTTTCATTCAAGTTCGTACTAACTTTGGAATGAAGTGAACCCGTTCCTACTAATAGTATTTTTTTATAATTTTCTTTAAGTATTTTTGAGAATAGTATAAGTGGCAAGCATATTGGCCCACTTCCTCCAGCTATTTCTCCACCTGATTTTTCTTCAAATAACATTACTCCTGCATCTTTTATATTATTTGCTTTTATGTTATATTTTTCTATTAAATAATCTTTTAATATTTCTACTCCATATATTCCTAAGTCTCCTGTTAATATTAAATCATAATATTCTGGATTTCTATTAGTGTCTGTAAAATGTTCATAAAGTGATTCTCCAGCAGCAGGAGCCATACATGCGCCAAAATTGTTAGCATCATTATATCCTAGGTCTATAACTTTTCCAATGGTAGCACTTTCTACTTTAATATTAGTTGGAATATTTGTTAGTAAAGCACTTACACTTCCTGTAGCAGTAAATGTGTTTACTTTTTTTCTTAATGCTCCATATTCTATTGGAAATCTAAATTGCTTTTCACTTGCTAAGTTATGCGCACTTGTATTAAGTATTACGTTATTAATCATTTTAGAATCTACAAACATAGCGCCTATTAATAGACTTTCTGTAAATGTTGAACAAGCACTATAAATTCCTAAGAATGGAATGTCAAATTTTCTAGCTGAAAAGTTTGAAGGTAATAATTGATTTTGTAAATCTCCTCCTATAATCATATTTATGTCTTTTACATTCAATTTTTCTTTTTTTAGAATTCCTTTGGTTGTTTTAATTTGATAACTTGTTTCTCCCATTTCTACACTTTTTTCACCATTATAATAATCTTTTATTTTCTCATCTACTTTTATTTTTATGTTATGTTCGTTTCTTCCTAATAGTGTATAAGAATTTTTAATGTATGCGTTTGTAAATTTTAATGTCACATTATCACCCCCTTAATTAAGGCTAAAAAGAAGGCTGCAACTAGTCCATATAATATAATACTTCCTGTCATTTTAAATATATTACTTCCTATTCCTTTTATAGGCCCTTCACTTTCGTGATCCATAGCAGCACTTGTCATAGCATGGGCGAATCCTGTAGTAGGTACTATTAGTCCACATTTAAAGAAACTTACTATTTTATCGAAGAATCCAAGTCCTGTTAGTATCGATGATACTATAACTAGCATAATCATTGTGTACATATACGCTTCATGAGTTGGCATATAGAGAAATGTTTCTAATAATTGTGCAAAGGCTTCACCTACAACTCCCATAAAACCACCACTTAGAAATGCTATTATTACATTTTTAGTTTTGTCTTCTTTTTTAGAATTTTTATCCACAATTTTTTTATAGTTTTCTAATTTCAAAATAACTCACCTACTTTTAGTATGATGAGTTAAAATTTTTTTATTCATTTTTATGCAGCTATGTTAGATTTTATTTTTTTTAGTATTTTATTTTCATATCTAGATACTTGCACTTGATTCCAACCTAAATATTCAGCTGTTTCGCTTTGTGTGTAATCTTGATAATATCTTAATTCTATTATTTTTCTTTCTTCTTCTGATAATTTATCTAATTCTCTATTTAAGTCTATTCTTTGATCTATACTTTCTCTTAAGTCAGTTCCTATAACTTTTTCTAAGGCAAATTCATCGCTACCTATTACTCCATCTAGACTTAAGTCATATTCAGCTTTTTCTATAGCATCTTTTACAATATATGGTTCCATTCCCATAAATGAACAGATTTCATAAAACGATGGTGTTCTATTTAATTTATTGGTTAAGCAGTCTTTTGATTTTTCATAACATTTATATATTTTTAGTATATCTGTACTCACCTTTATATTTCTGTCGCTACTAATAAATTTTATTATTTCTCCTAATATATATTTAAAAGCATAAGTACTAAATTTAGCTGATTGGCTTCTGTCGTAATTATCTATAGCTTTTATTATTCCTATTACTCCAACTTGAAATAAGTCTTCCATAGAATAATAGTTAGAATATTTTGAAGCAATTTTATAAATAAGATTTTTGTGTTCATGTATTATTTTTATTTTTTCATTTTCAGTTATCATATTTTCATCACTCCTAGTGCTGTTAGTTCATTACTAGCTTCATAGAATAAGTTATTATATTTGTTTTCATGTAGAGAGCTTTTAACTTTTTTATTTGAAATGCTACATAAAGTTGTTCTACCATTGTTATTTTTAACTATTTCATTTAATTGTGTTAAAGCTTTTATTCCTTTTAAATCAATCGATATAACTTTATCTAAGTTTACTACAATTAGCTTTATTTCATCTTTTAATACAAGTGCAATTACTTCATTATTAAATTTTTCTACAGTATCTTTATTTAAGGACCCTTCTAATCTAATAAATAGAATCCCTTTTTTAAATTCCATATCTATTTTTAACATTTTTCTCATCCTCGTAATTAATATAGTTTATTTTTTTTTAGTTTTATACCTATTCGACAAAACTAGCTATTTATTTCAATCGACTTTTTGCGACTTTCTTTATCAATACGATTATAGAAGTAATTAGAATTATGATTAATAAAGCTGTATAAATTATTTTGCTTTTATTATTGTTTTTTGTTTTTTTTGTTACCATTGCAATAGGATTTTTTACAGGTAAAATATTATTTTCGGTTTCATTTTCTTTTTTTTCTTCGTCTTCTGTTTCTTCTTTTTCATCTTCAATAGTATCATTTATATCTTCATTATATTCTGAATCTGTAATAGTATTATTTTCAGATAAATCATTAGAATTAATTATTTCTTCGGTTATTGTTGAATTTGTTTCAATGTAATTATTTTCATCTTTTATGAATCCTTCAAGGTTTTTATGATATCCAGGTACATATAATCTTTTTAAGTCATAGCATTTATAGGTACTATCTTGATATTTATAGACTAAAGTTTTTAATTTTAATGGTTCTAAGTTTTCTATGTCACCTTTATTTACTTTTATTTCTGAATAACATATTCCTTTTTCACAATTAGTTTTTATTTCATTTTTATAACAATCATATATATTTAAAACTGTATCTATATTTATGTATGTGCTGAATGTTACCTGTCTTAGTTCTATTAAAGGATTTTCTTTATAAATAAATCTTATTTTAAAATTTTTAATACTTTTTAAATTTTTAAATTCTACATTAAATCTTAAGTTTGGATAAATTATAGCAGAGGTATTTAAATCATTATCTTTTAAATGCTCAGGATTTCCTTCAATATAGAATTCTAAAACTTCATATTCTATTGGATTATTATTCAAGTCTAAAAATTCTAATTCATACATTTCTAAATTTATCCCAACAGTATCTAATGCATTCATTTTTAAAATGTTAAAATGTTCTTTGTCTATTTCTAATATTTTTTCTTCTCTTTCAATTTTTCTTCCTTCTTTTTCTAAAGGTTTTTTTAAAGTATAAATCCAATCTTTATTTATTATATTAGTTTTATCAAAATATTCACAATTATGTTCAACATTACTTTCGTAATGTATGTTATCTTCTATTAATGTATACCATTTGTAAGCCACCTCCTTTTCAATTTGTGCATCACATATCAATGGAAATAATCCCATAAATATAATGGTTCCTATTATTAATTTTTTCATATTTCTCCTTTCTAGAGTTTTTATTCCTCTATACCTTTATTAGAATTTTTTTATTGAATCGCTTTTTTTATTCTAATAGTATTTATATTTTACATTTTAATACATTTAAAAAGTGTAAACTCACTTTACACTTTTCATTTTTTCTTTTATTAAAAAATAATTATTTTTAAGTCTATCATCGTTTTTATTTATTTCTAAAGCAATTTTTAAATTGTTTAAAGATTTCTCAAATTCTCCTGTTTCATAATAGCATAAACTTATTATGTCATAAGGTGTTTCATTCCAAGCAAATTCTTCATTTATATAAGTCGGGCTTTTTTCTTTTATGTTTAAAGCTTTTTCTAATACATTAATAGCTTCTTTGTAGTTTTTTAAGTGATAATAAAGAATTCCTAATTCTATGTAAGGCTCCCTCATGTGTGGTGTTTCTTTAATTGCTTTTTCTAACCACATTTTTCCTTCTTCATATTTTTCCAATGCTATATATCCTCTTGATATAAATCTCATAGATGCGCCTCTTTCTTCATTCCATATAGAACTTTTTAGGTTTAAATGTTTTATTAGTGTTTCAATACTTTTATCCCATTCACAATTATACATGTATTCTCTACCTAAGTAATGCATGTTTCTATCATCTAAAGGATTATCTTTTACTGATTCTTCAAGTAAATTTAAATAAAAACTTCTATCTTTAGTTCTGTCTGGTAAATGACTGATAGTAATTGTTTCTGATGTTTCAATGTTTTCTTTTGTTGTTCCTACATAAGTTAATATTTCATGTATAGGATGAGTCCATGTGTATTTGTTTCTTTTGTGTATTTTACTTATATAATAACTGCTTAATGGTTTTCCGCTTTCATCAAATGTAAAATAAAGGTTATATCTTATTCTGTCAATATTTTCATTCCATATTTTTTCTAATTCAATTCTCCAATTTTCACTAAGTACTTCATCTAAGTCTGTGCATATACATATGTCAGCATCGTTAGGTACTAAATCTAATGAATCATTTCTTGCTTCATCAAATTTGAAGTGTTCATAGTTTTTTCTTTCTACATTAACACCAAGAGCTTTTAGTTTTTCTACACTATCATCTGTTGAACCAGTGTCTAATACATAGATACCATCAGCTTCTTTCATACTTTCATACCATCTTTCAATGTGGCGTGATTCGTTTTTGCAAATTGCATAGACATATATCTTATATTTATTCATAATATCCCTCAGTATTAGTTTATGTATTATTTTTTTATTTGTGATTTTAAAAAGACAAGCTTATGTTTACTTGTCCTTTTATTTATTTTTTAGTTTAGTTTTTTTACTGTTAATGTAGCATTTACTCCAGTTCCTAGTGTTACTCCGACCGCTATTAAAGCTGATAAAGCCATATCAATTACATCTCCTGCTGCTAGAGTAACTATTACACTTCCGCTATAAATTGAACCTACACCAACTGATAATACTCTTGAAGTTACTGTGCTAGGTATATTAGTTGCATTAATTCTTATAGCTTGTGTTAAAGTTGTACCAACCGCTACCGAAATGTTACTGAAATAGTTTATTTCGTAAGTTCCAGCTTGTGCTACAGTAATACTATTAGTTTGAGTGTATGTTGTATTTAAATTTGGCATTGACGTAGGTAATGGAATTTGTGTTGCTACTCCTATTCCTAAATTCAAAGTTTGTGTTGTTGTGTTATATTTTCCGCCGTATGCATTTAGTCCATTCGCAGCTCCTGTTGGACCTGTGGCTCCTCTTGGTATAGTAAAATTGATTAAATAACTATCTGGATTCATTAGTTTTCTCCTTTCTATATTTTAAGCATTCTCAGAAGGTGTAATTGTTACTGAGGCATTAGTTCCTGGCGCACCTGTTGTAACTGTTCCTATTGTTAATGTTGGTGCTTCTCCTGTTGCACCTGTAGGTCCTGCTACTCCTTGTATTCCTTGTGCTCCTGTAACCCCTGCTGGACCTTGTTCTCCTGTTGGTCCTGTTGGACCTTGTGGTATAGTGAAATCTATTATATATCCATTTGGATTTTCATTCATAATTTTTACCTCTCATAATAAAGTTAAGTATTTCTTTAAAAAAATTTAACTTTAATTTTTATTTTTTGATTTTTTATATTAATTTAATTAGGTGTAACTGTTACTTCTGCATCTGATCCTGGTTCTCCAGTAACTATAGGTCCTGCCGCTAAAGCTGGAGCGTTTCCAGTTGGACCTTGTGGTATAGTTAGGTTAAGAATATAATTTGGAGCTGTTCCTGTTATTGAAGCAGAAGCCTCTGTTCCTGGCGCTCCTGTTGTAACTGTTCCTATTGTCAATGTTGGTGTTGCTCCTGTTGGACCTGTTGGTCCTGTAGCTCCAGTTGCCCCTGTTGGACCTGTTGGTCCCGCTACTCCTTGTAGCCCTTGTGCTCCTGTTGGTCCTGTTGGTCCTGCTACTCCTTGTAGTCCTTGTGCTCCTGTTGGTCCTGTTGGTCCTGCTACTCCTTGTAGTCCTTGTGCTCCTGTTGGTCCTGTTGGTCCTGCTACTCCTT
>CANORX010000034.1 GCA_947569225.1 uncultured Clostridia bacterium | reverse complement strand
AAAAAACAAAAAAAAAAAAAAAAAAAAAAAAAAAAACAAAAATAATTATTTTATAAAAATAATTTTTTCTTTAAAATTATAAATTGTTTTCTTTTATATTATCTATATTCATTTAATGTCACCTAAGGTGTATTTTACATTAATTTTATTTTAATTACAATGTTATAAATACAATGTTAAATTTTTTTAAAAGTAGTTGTTATTCGCTTGTTTTAATACTATTCTTAGTATATAATTTTTATAGGAACATTTGATGTGAGTGTCGTCCTCCAAACTTGAGAAAGAAAGGAGGGATACAATGAAGAAAAGAACTTTTATTATTAAAGTCCTTCGTCTTATTGCTATCATTTTATTACTCCTTACCTTATTGGTAATAGCAATAAAGATATGACACTCTTTCAGCATTGATCGAGTGTCGATACTAATTTATTAGAGGCGACATTCACTTGCAAGATCGAATGTTCCTCTTTTTTATTTTACGCAAGTTTCCTTGACGTATTCATAATATCATATTTTTGAGTTCTTGTCAAAAAACAAAATTTTTAAAAGTAGCGATTGTTCACTTATTTTAAACTATTCTTAGTATATAATTTTTATAGGAACATTTGATGTGAGTGTCGTCCTCTAAACTTGAGAAAGGATAGTATGGAAAAACTAAGCACTATGTGAAAATGGTATTAATATGAAAATATTAATATAGATAATTAGTCAAAAATGACTGAAAATGATCTTTGAAAATTGGAATTAATGAAATTAGGGTATTAAATATGTGGAGTTTCACATAATTCAGTGCTTTAATTTATGAAGAAAATAAATAGATAGAATTTTCTAAAAACTTTTCTATCTATTTGTAAGTTTAAATTCATTTACTCTTTTTTGCTGAAAAATAGAGATTAATTTTAATCCCTATTTTACTACTAAATTTACTATTTTGTTAGGCACTACAATTTCTTTTATTATTTCTTTATCTAGTAAATGTTTTTGTACATTGTCTAGTTCTTTTGCTAATCTTATTAATTCTTCTTTATCAGTGTTATTTGGTACTTCCATAGAACCTCTTAGTTTTCCGTTTATTTGTACTGCTATGTTAACTATACTATCAATCATTTTTGTTTCGTCATATGTTGGCCAAGGGGTTTCACATATAGGTGTTCCTAAATTGCTTATTTCTACTAATTCTTCTGTTATATGTGGTGCGATTGGGTTTAATAGTGTTAGTAATGTTCTGTAGTCTTCTTTTGTTATTGTTTCAGTTTTTTCATATTCGTTTGTTAATATCATAAGTGCTGATACAGCTGTGTTAAAGTTCATTGTTTCTATGTCTTCTGTGACTTTCTTAATGGTTTTATTTATTATGTTTTCTAGTGATTCAGTGTAAGAGTCTTTATCATTTAATTTATCTTTTAGTCTGTAAATTCTGTCTAAGAATCTTTTACATCCTTTTAGTCCGTTTTCACTCCATGATGCATCTTTTTCATAGTCACCTATAAACATTTCAAATGTTCTTAGCGCATCTGCTCCATATGTTTTTACCATGTCATCAGGATTTATTACATTTCCTTTTGATTTGCTCATTTTTTCATTATTTTCACCAAGTATCATTCCATGCGCGACTCTCTTTTTGAATGGTTCTTTAGTTGGAACTAATCCTTGGTCATATAGGAATTGATGCCAGAATCTTGCATATAGTAAGTGTCTTGTTGCATGTTCCATTCCACCATTATATAAGTCTACCATTCCCCAGTATTTTAATACATCAAAATCTGCAAAGCATTTATCGTTTTTAGCATCCATGTATCTTAACCAATACCAAGAAGATCCAGCCCAGTTAGGCATTGTGTCAGTTTCACGAGTAGCATGTGCTCCACATTCAGGACAAGTTGTGTTTACCCATTCAGTAATGGAAGCAAGTGGACTTTCTCCTGTTTCTGTTGGTTCATATGCTGTTACTTCAGGAAGTAATAATGGTAGTTCGTCTTCTGGTACTTTAACCCATCCACATTTTTCACAATGTATCATTGGGATTGGTTCACCCCAGAATCTTTGACGGCTAAATATCCAGTCTTGAAGTCTATAGTTTGTTGTTTTGTGTCCTAGTTTGTTTGCTTCTAAGTATTCTATCATTTTATTAATTGAGTCATTTTTGTTTGTTAGTCCATTTAAAAATTCAGAGTTAATCATTTTTCCATCACCTGTGTATGGACTTGGATTTAATACATTATTAAATGTTTTTATGTGTAATTCGTCTTTTACTTCTTTTAAGATAGTATTTTTGTCTACCCATTCTATTGTGAATTTTTCGTCTTCTTCTAGTTGTTGTTCTATTTTTGTGTCGTCTATTAGTTTAAATAGTAATCCAGTAGAGTCTATTTCATAATATTTGTCTTTGTTATATGCATAGTAATGATGATTTATTGGTAGTATTTCTGTTATGAGTTCTATATTAGTGTACCCTGTTTCTTCTTTTATTTCTCTTTTTGCACATTCTACTATAGTTTCATTTTCTTTTCTTGTACCTCCAATAAATAGTCTTCCACCTAAGCTAGCCCAGTTTATTGTTAGGTATTTGTCTTTAGTTTCATCATATAATACTGCTACTATGCTTTTCTTTTTTTCTTCATTTTCTTTTGGTGATCCTGTTATTTCTTCTATTACTGGTATTATTTCTATGTTGAATTTTTTTGCAAAGGCATAGTCTCTTTCGTCATGGGCTGGTACTGCCATTATTGCACCTGTTCCATAGTTAGCTAATACATAGTCACTTATGTATATCGGGATTTGTTTGTTATTAAGTGGATTAATCGCTTCTAATCCTTCTAGTTTTACTCCTGTTTTTTCTTTTGTTACGTCTGTTCTTTCTATTTCAGTTTTTTGTTTTGCAAGAGTTTGATATTTTTCTACTTCAGCTAGGTTTTGAATTTTATTTTTGTACGTTTCTAATATTTTGTGTTCAGGTGATATTACCATGAATGTTACACCAAATAGTGTGTCAGGTCTTGTTGTATATACTTCTAATTCTTCTTCTAATCCATTTAGTTTAAAGTTAACTGAAGCTCCTGTTGATTTTCCAATCCAATTTATTTGTGCAGTTTTTATTTTGTCTAAGAATTCAGTTTCTTTTAATCCGTCTATTAGTCTATCTGCATAAGATGTCATTTTTAACATCCATTGATTTTTTAATTTCTTTTCAGTTTTTGTTCCACATCTTTCACATACTCCACCTGCTGCATCTTCATTTGATAGTCCTGTTTTACAATTTGGACACCAATTTATTTCTTTTTCTGCTTTGTATGCTAGTCCTTTTTCATAGAATTTTAAGAATTGCCATTGTGTCCATTTGTAGTATTCTGGGTCAGTGGTTGAGAATTCTCTTTCCCAGTCAAATGAGTAACCCATACTTTCTAATTGACCTTTGAATACTTTAATGTTTTCTTCTACTGCAATTTTTGGATGTATTTGATTTTTTATTGCATATTGTTCTGCAGGTGCACCAAAAGCATCCCATCCCATTGGGAATAATACGTTATATCCTTTCATTCTTTTTAGTCTTGCTATTGCGTCTAGGGCAGTGTAACTTCTTACGTGTCCTACATGAAGACCTGACCCACTTGGATAAGGAAATTCTACTAGTATGTAGTATTTTTCTTGTTCACTAACGTTTGATGCATTAAATAGTTTTTTTTCCTTCCAAAAGTTTTGCCATTTTTTTTCTATTTCTTTTGTATTATACATTTTTCTTTCCTTCTTTCTTTTTTAAATATCTTCCTATTAATTCATAGCAAGAGTATATTAGTGATATTAGTGTTATAAATCCTACTATTAATCCTATTAAGTATGATTTTATGTTGGTAACTATTATGAATGTTGTGCTTATTATTAGTGGGTTTATAATTGTTACTAACCATTTTAAAGTGCTATATTTTGTTTTGTTCATGTCTAGTTTTGCTTTGTTTATTATGTAATATATTTCTGTTTGTTTACCATTTTTATAATCTTTTCTTTTTCTGTTTATTATAAATATGTGCACTAGGAGAAATATTATATATGTTATTATAAATGATAGTATGTTTAGTAATAGTTTGTCATCCATTTTTGCCTCCTTTTTATTAAAAAACAAAAAACTTTAGATTTAAGGACGAATGTGCAATCCGCGGTACCACCTTAATTCATAAAGTTTATTTATGCTTCTCTTAAGTTTAACGCACTTATACGATTCTCTCCAAAGCAAGTTCATAAATTTGTATTAGTTAGCTTTCACCAAACGCTAACTCTCTTTTGTAATACTAGTTTATTACTACTCTTTTTCAACGAGATTTACGTTTTTATTATATTAAATTTTTATGTTATATTCAAGTGTTTGGTTTTATAATTTTAATGTTTTTGCTAATTCTTCTTCAAAGTAACTGATTCTGTTTAGGTATTCGGTGGTGTCAAACTTCTTTTCTTTATATAACATGTATGCTCCACTAGAACTTAACGTTGCATAAGCAGCAAGAAAAACTAGTAACATTTTATCTTTATTTTCTGTACTTAAATAACTTAAAATACTTGAAATTTCTCCTAAAATACCACCTAAAATAAAAACGGTTCCCATATATTTTCTTTTTTCATGTTTTTCTAATTTTGATTTTAAGTTTTCTAGTTCCATTGTTAATATAAATATTTTAGAAACATTTTCTATAAAATCAAATGGTATTTTTTCATTATTTTTCAGGTTATAGTATTCATCATATTTTTGTTTTTTACCTTTGTTACTTAATACATCATAAGCTTCGTTTATTTCTTGTGCTTTTTCTTTAGCTTCTAAACTAGAATTTATGTCTGTGTGATATTGTTTAATTAAAGTTCTATAAGCTTTTTTTATTTCTTCTTCACTACTACTAGTATTTATATTTAATATTTGATAATAGTCTTTCCAATCTCTTTACCATTGTTCTTGCATTTTTACACACCTTCATTTGTTATGATATTTTATATCATACAGACTTGAATGTCAAGTTAAAAGAAAATAGCTCTTATACCATTTTCATTTATATTTCACTTATGTATTCTAATAGCTTTAAGAACATTTTTACGAATACGCTTTTTAATCCTTTGTGTCTTAGTTTTCTTATTTCTATTCTTTTCTTTCTTATTTGTTTATCACTAAATATTATGTCTGCGATTGTTTCTTTTAATGTTGTTTCTATTTGTAAGTCTGATATTATTTCGTCTATGTCTTCGTTTATAAGTCTTACTGCATCTATTTCTATAGCTTTTCCACCACAGTTTACTGTTAGTTGAGCGGTTGTTGGTACGTCTTTTATTTCTATTATGAAGTCTGTTTCATCTGTGTATGCATGGTGTTCTACTTCTCTTAAGCCTATGTTGGTTTTTACGTATTCTGCATGTTTAGTGTTTCTAAATCGTATTCTATAGTCTCTTTTGTCTGGTATTATTCCACTTTTTCCTTCTACTGGTCTTATTATAAGTGTGTAGTTATTTTGTCTATAGTTATAGTCGATGTTAGTTATTATGTAATATCCTTGTTTGTAAAGGTTTGATACTCCATCGTCTTCGTATAAGTTATATGAGTTGTTTTGTCCAGGGAATACTTGTATTTCCATTTTTTTAGGTGGTTTTACATCGTTTATGTTTTCGTCATCTAAGTCAGCTAGTGGGATTATAGAACCACTTTTAGCATATACTGGATAGTCTTCGTCTTTATAAAATGTTACATATCTTTTTCCACCTGGAAATTTTTTTCCAGTTTTAAAGTCATACCATGTTCCTTCAGGTAAGAATACTCTTTGTACTACTCTGTTCATTATTGGGTCTTTGGGGTCAGTTATGGGAGAGACGAATAGTTCAGAACCAAAGAAGTATTCATTTTTATATAGTGGTTCGTCTTTTGTTTCAGGATATCTATAGTATATTGGTTGTATTATTGGACTTCCTAATTTTGTGTATTTATATCCTTCAGTGTATAAATATGGTATTAGTTTGTGTCTTACTCTTGTGTATTCTGTTACTATGCTTTCAGTTTTTACATCCCATTTCCATGGTTCTCTTTTGTAATATCTTCCTTTTGTTGAAGAGAATCTAAATATTGGACTGTATACTCCTAGTTGAACGTATCTTGTGTATAGTTCTCTGTCTTCTGTTCCATTAATAAATCCACCTATGTCATGACTCCACCAAGATAAGCCAATGTTTGATGATGTTGAGTTATAGAATGGTAGGTATTTTAGAGTCCTCCATGATACTTGTGTGATACCTGAATATAGTACTGGGTATCTATGTGAGGCAATCCCATTGTTTGTAGTGTATATTATTAGTGTTGTTGTTTGTTTTCTGCTGTAGTTCATATATGTGTAGTGACATAGCATGAATAGATTTATTTTGTCTTTAGTGTTGTCATCTAATAGAAAGTAATCTACGCCTATGTCTAGTAATGGGTTTATTATGTTTTTATAAAATCCATCTAATAATTCTGTATTATATATGTTTACTGGTATTATTCCATCGTTTTTTATGTTCAGTATACGTTTTGCTTCATTGTAGTATTTGTCTAACTGGTTTATTCCGTTTTCTGTAGTTATGTTTAGTCCTAGGTATATTTTTTTGTCATGTAATTCATTTATTAGTTCTGTAGCATCAGGTATTTTTTCTTTATCAAATTCATAGTTTGGTGTTATTTCTTTTTCTTTTGGAATTTGTTTCCAATTTTTTCCTAGTAATATAGAAGATATGGGTACGTTAGATTTGTTAAAGTCTTCTATTAGTTTTTTTATTTCTACAGTGTTGTATGCTTCGTCTTTATTCCAACATATTCCTAGTGCATATCTAGGTGGCAGTTCAGGATATCCAGTTAGTTCAAAGTAGCTTTGTAAGGCACGTCCAAAGTCTTTTCTATAAATGAATAGATATATGTCTACTCCATCACTTGGATTTTTTCTTACTGATCCATTTGCTATAAATACAGGTCTGTCTGTATCGTTTATTGATGCAAAACCATCTGTGCTATATAGACCTTTGTCTAAGTTAAAGTTTTTTCCAGTGTCAAAGCTATATGTTGAACCTTTAAAGTTTCTTACTTCTGGGTGATTGTAATACCATACTTTGTCTGTGTTTTTTAGACTTATTCTAAGGTTAGTGTCTGGTATTAGTTTGGATGCTTCGTAAGGTTTTTCTTTTGAGTATTCTAATATAAAGTAACTATTTGATATGTTTAAGTATTTTTCATCTTCTTTTACTGTTATTGATGGTGGGTTTTTAAATTGTCTATTGATTGCAAATAGTGTTGGGTAGTCATTAAATGTGCCTGTTTCACTGTATTCAAGGCGTATTAAAACATCGGATAGTATAGTTATCCTATATTTTTTTCCTTGAAATGTGTATTTAGAATTAGCTTTTCCAAGATTAACATCAATTCTAAAGTGTTCGCTTAAGTCACTCATAGCTACACCCCTTTATCCTAATTAATATCTTAACATAATTAATTTGTTTTAACAATATTCTTTTTTTATTTTTACAATTAGATTGCGTACAATATTTTTCACTTTTCAGTTGACAATAAGTATAATTTGTGGTACAATTAAGTCATATTAAAGGGGGAATGAGAAATGCGTGAAATACCAGAAGATACATATTATGATGCTTTAAAAGTTATGGATGAAATAACAAAATGTTTAAGTAGTTTAAGAGATGAGGCAGATGTTTTACTTGCTAAGTCAATATCTTTAAGTGCTAGAAATGATAAGTCTTTTATTGAGAAAGCAGAACAAGCAAGAAGAGAACTTAATAATGTTAAAGGTGATATATCTGTAGCTACATTCTTACATGAATCTCTAAGAGGTATAATGGAACAATTTTTTATAGAAAGTCTTAATCCAGACTTACCTAAAACAGCAGCATACTCTTTTATAGAATTTAAAAATAGTTCTACTTTTAAAACATTTATGGTTACTCAAGAAACTCTTAAAAAGAATATTTAAGAGTTTTTTTTGTATCCAAATTTACCATCATCAAATTTAATGAATGAATTTATTATTATTCCTATGATACTAATTATTATGATTGTTTTTAGATTTAAGTTTAGTATATAAAATGTTATTAGGAATATTACTCTGGTTATGTTGTTTATTAGTTCTGTGAATTCAATGTAACTTGTTACTTCATAGTTTTTTCCATATGCATATGTGTTTCTTAGTATTATTGTGTCTAAGGCAGATTTGAATATTCCTTCTAAGAACATTATTATTAGAAATATTTGAGGATTTGTTATGTTTATTTTTAGTGTGTATATTATAGCTAGTATTAGTGCAGATATTTTTAAGTAGTCTTTTTTATTTTTATCCATTTTTTTAGATAGTATGTATATGTATATTATGCTTCCTAAACCTGATATTATGTTAATAACTCCTAAGTATGTTAGGTCTTTTTTTATGTTTATGTATATGAATAGTGGAAATATAGATACTGCTATGTATCTTAGTTGGTCAATTATTATAAATAAATAGTTTTTTATAGGGAATGTTTTTATTATTTTTTTTATTTTTGGTTTTTCTTTTATTATTTTTACGTCTTTTATTTTTATTAATGGGATTATGCTTAATATCATT
>CANORX010000033.1 GCA_947569225.1 uncultured Clostridia bacterium | reverse complement strand
GGAATTTTAGCGGTAAGTGTATAATTTTCACTAAAGTTAGGCGAAAAATTGATAAGTTAATAATTAAATACAAAATTATAAAAATGGTAAAAAAATGAAAATTCTTAAAAATAGGTTTGTAAATTTTTTAATTTTTTTGATTTTTTGTATTGACTAAATTTGTTATAAATATTAAAATGGAATTAGAAAAAATAGATGTGAGGTGTGAGGTAAATGGTAGAGGCGTTGGATAGGATTTCTCATTTAAGTGTTGTTAAGAGAAATGGTAAAAAGGTCGAGTTTGATGGTTCTAAGATTGCTATTGCAATTAAGAAGGGATTTGATGGAGTTACTATTAAGAATGGTGATGATGAGGAGAGAATATATACAGAGAAAGATATTCAGATAGTATATAAGGAAGTTATTTCTAGAATTGAAAAGGATTATGAGAGTCAAGATAAGATAAAAATTGAACAAATTCAGGATTTGATAGAAGAAGCTTTAAAGAAGAAAAATTATGAAGATGTTTATAATCATTTTTCGAATTATCGAGAGAGGAGAAACCAATCTAGAATGTTGTTTTCTGAAGAAAAGAAGATGCATAAGTTTTTGAAGACAATAGAGGGTTTAGGATTAAAGTCTTCAGATGAAGATAATAATAAGAGAGAGAATGCTAATGTTGATGGCGATACTGCAATGGGGACTATGCTTCAATATGGTTCAACAATTTCAAAAGAGTTTGCTAAGGCATATCTTATTAAGCATAAATTTAGTGAAGCACATGATAATGGTGGTATTCATATTCACGATATGGATTTCTTACCAATGGGTACTACTACTTGTATGCAAATAGAGTTAGATAGACTTTTCAAGAATGGTTTTTCTACAGGGCATGGACATTTAAGAGAACCTCAAGATATTATAAGTTATAGTGCACTAGCGGCTATTGCTATTCAGTCAAATCAAAATGATCAACATGGTGGTCAAAGTGTTCCAGCTTTTGATTATTATATGGCACCTGGGGTTTTGAAGACATTTAAAAAGCAATTTAAGCAACAGATTTATGATTTATTTGATTATGAAGATATTTTGAATTTTGTAAATTTTGATAAGATTGTTAAAGATATAGATAAACTTGATAGTATAGAAGTGGATTTAAGTATTTTTGATAATTATTTTAAAGAAAGTGATAGGTTAGAGAAAGGGTTTAAGAAAGCTTATGATAAGGCTCTAGCAAAGACTAACCGTCAGACTTTTCAAGCTATGGAAGCATTTGTTCATAATTTAAATACGATGCATTCTAGGGCAGGTGCTCAGGTTCCGTTTTCTTCAGTGAATTTTGGGACAGATACTACTCCAGAAGGGAGAATGGTTATATTAAATTTCTTACTTGCTTTGGATGAAGGTCTTGGAAAAGGTGAGACACCAATATTCCCTGTTTCTATATTTAAAGTTAAGGAAGGCGTTAATTATAATAAAGAAGATATTAATTATGATTTATTTAAATTAGCTTGTAAGGTTTCTGCTAAGAGATTGTTTCCAAATTTTTCATTCTTGGATGCTCCATTTAATTTAGAGTATTATAAACCAGGTAATATTAGGACAGAGGTTGGATATATGGGGTGTAGAACTCGTGTTATGGCAGATGTTACTGATAGGGATAATGAGACAACTGGCGGTCGTGGTAATTTATCGTTTACTTCTATCAATTTACCTAGAATAGCAATTAAACATGGTATTTGTTTGAAGGAAAGAGAAAAAGCAGATATGAAAGGTTTTTATCAAGAACTTGGTGAAATGATGGATTTGGTTAGAGATCAGTTATTTGAAAGGTTTGAACTTCAATGTAGTAAGCATTCATATAATTTTCCATTTTTGATTCAACAAGGTTTATGGACTAATGGTGAAAAGTTAGGGCCTAATGATAGACTTAGAAGAATTCTTAAGCATGGTACTTTAACGATAGGATTTATTGGACTAGCTGAGAGTTTAAAGGCACTTATTGGTAAACATCATGGAGAAAGTGAAGAAGCACAGAAGTTAGGGTTAGAGATAATTAGTTTTATGAGAAAAAGATGTGATGGTTATGCTAAAGAAGCTAATTTAAATTATACTTTAATCGCAACTCCTGCAGAGGGACTCAGTGGAAGGTTTGTTGGAATAGATAAAGCTATTTATGGCTCTATTAAGGGGGTTACTGATAAAGGATATTATACAAATAGTTTCCATGTTCCAGTTCATTATAATACAAGTATTAAGCATAAACTTGAAGTTGAAGCACCTTATCATGCTTTGACTAATGGTGGACATATTAGTTATATAGAGTTAGATGGAGATACTGTTAATAATGTTGAGGCATTTGAAAGTGTTGTTAGAATGATGAAAAAATTGGGAATAGGTTATGGGGCTATTAATCACCCTGTTGATAGAGATCCAGTTTGTGGATATGTGGGGGTAATTAATGATGTTTGTCCTGGATGTGGACGAAAAGAGTTTGAAGGAGTACCTATTGAGCATCTTACAGAAATAAATTGTGGGACTTGTAGGGAATAATATATAGAAAAGAAGGAGAGGATTTTAAATGAAAAAAGTTATTGGAGAAGGAACAAAATTTGAAAGGATTAGAAGAGTTACAGGATATCTTACAGGGGATTTATCACATTTTAATGATGGTAAGAGACATGAAGAGTGTAATCGTGTAAAGCATTCAGGGATTAAAGAAGTAATTGCAGAAAATGATAAGAAGGCAGCTTAATGAAGATAAGGCTTGCTGCTTATTTACAACCTGATAGTATTGTGGATGGGGAAGGTATTCGTACAGTTATTTGGACTCAGGGGTGTCCTCATAATTGTTTTGGATGTCATAATCCTATGACACATGATTATGAAGGTGGAGCGTTAGTAGATATTGAAGAAGTGTATGATATTATTGATGGTTTAGAAAATCAAGATGGTATTACTTTTTCAGGAGGAGATCCTTTTGTACAACCTCAAGCATGTGCAGAGATAGCTAAGTATGCTAGGAGTAAAGGATATAATATTTGGGCTTATACTGGTTATACTTATGAACAGATAATTAATTTGTCTAAGAAGAATAAATCGTATATGAATTTTCTTAAGGAAATAGATGTTCTCATTGATGGTAAATTTGAATTAGATAAAAAAAGTTTTGAAGTAGTTTTTAGAGGTTCTACTAATCAAAGGATTATCGATGTTAAAAAGAGTTTAGAAAAAGATGAAGTTGTTACAATAAAGAAGTATGATAAATCTCAAGAGAGGGTTAGTCATAGAATTAAAGTTCAAGGTGTGTTTGTCTAGGACTTTTTTTCTTGACTTTATTTTTAAAAAAATGTATAATATATGCTACTAAGAGGTGGGCGATGTGAATGGATTATTTGGTTTAAGTGAGTCGATTATGAGAAAAAATGAACTTATATTGATGGAGTATAATAAGCATAAAAAGAATCCTTTTTGTGAAAAATTAAATTCTTCTAATCTTTCTTTATCATTTAATACTTCTATGGTATATGTTTTTGCTAAAAATTTGCCTTATTCTATAGATATAGAACAACTTGAATATGTTCCAGCGGATTTTTTAAATTTTATGCCCTATGATGAAGAAAATAGATGGTTTAAGCATAGTGATAGTAAAACTTATTTTAGTGTTTTAGTTAGACAAAGTGAAACTTTTAAAACTGCTATGTTTTTACAAGTTTGTTTTATTTTTCAAAAGATGTTATTAGGTGAGTTTCCTTCTCCTAATGATTTAACAGAAGATAGTTTTTATGATTTTGGTTTTGATAATTTAACTATAAATCAATTTTATAATAGATGTTTTTTTGATATTATATGTTGCTTGTCTTATTTTTATTCGAAGATAGAATCATGTAATAATTATTTGGAAAGAAGAAAAGTATTAGAGGAGTTTTATTTTAAAATTATGAGTAAAGTTTCTCAAATGTTTACTAATTCTTTTGGTATAGTTAATATTAATCCTGTTAGAGATATTGAAAGGTTTATTAATTTTGATGTTTATTATAATGGAGTGCTTTCTTTAATTGAATCGATTAAAAATGAGCAATATAAATTATATGTTGATAAATGTCAAAATAAGAAACTTTGTTTATAAATTAATTATTATTTTTTGTTATTATTTCTATAAATTTTTTTGTACTAAAGCTTGGTAATGTGTTTTTATTTAAGACTATTCCTATATATCGTGGTGGAATAGTTTCTTTTAACTTTAAAATATGTAATTTTTTATTATCTATATAATCTTGTATAAATTCTTTTGTGACGTACCCTATTCCTAATCCTATACTTGCAAATTCATAAATTAGAGAATAACTTGCTAATTCTATGTCTGGATTTAGTGTGTATCCTTCTTTTTTTATTAAATCATCTAAAAAGTTTCTAGCGTTAGAATTTTTTGCTGGTAATATTAGTGAGTAATTATTTAAGTCTTTGATAGATATATTTTTATTAATTAATTCTTTGTATGAGTCATTAACAGCGAAGCAGTCATGTATTTCTTTACATTTTATTATATTTAAGTCACTTCCATAGTTATTTTTATTTAAGTTTAATATAACTAAATCTAATAATCCCATTCTTAATTTGGATAATATATCACTACTTAGTCCAGGTGTTATTTGTATTTTTATTTTTGGATATTTTTTGTGAAATTCATTTAAAAATGGAAGTAAAAACATTTTTGTTAGTGTGGTGTTTACTCCTATTTTTATTATTCCTGTTTCTAAGTTTATTAGTTCAGTGAATTTTGATTCTGCATTTTTTATATATTCTATTGCTTGGCTTATGTAATTATAAAATTCTTTTCCTTCTTCTGTTAGTGTTACTCCTTTTTTTGTTCTTATAAATAGTTGTCCATTTAATTGATTTTCAAGGTTTTTAATTGATTTACTTATTGCGGGTTGTGATATGTTTAGTTCTTTGGCTGCTGTTGTTATATTTTCTCTTTTTGCTACAGTGTAAAATACTCGGTAAAGTTCAAAATTGATATTCATGATATAACCTCCAGTTATAATATACATTACTAATATGTATTTTAATTATATCAAATGTTAGAGTATAATTCAATTAAGGAGTGAGGAAAATGATAATTGGAATATGTGGAAAAAGTGGAAGTGGGAAAAGTACATTGTCTAGAGAAATATGTAATAAATGTTTAGATTCCATTTATGTGGATATTGATAAGATAGGGCATAAAGTTTTATTTATAAATGATGTAAGAGATGAGCTTGTAAAATGTTTTGGAGAAGATATTGTTAATGATAATATAGTAGATAGGAAAAAGCTTGGTGAGTCTGTTTTTAATTCGAGATTAAATATGAAAAAATTGAGTGATATTACTTGGAAATATATGGAGAAAGAAATAGATAATATTATTAGTAGAAATAAAGATAAAGTTATAGTTTTAGATTGGATTTTACTACCAATTACAAAATATTTTACAATGTGTGATATGAAGATTTTGCTCTGTATTCCTTATCAAGTGAGAAAAGAAAGAGCTATGTTAAGAGATAATATTTCTAGTGAAGATTTTGATTTAAGGGAGAGTGCAAGTATAGATTTTAAATTAGATGATTTTGATTATGTAATACAAGACAATGAAATAGATGTGAGGAGGTTATTAAAGTTATTATGAGAAAGGTTTTATATCCAGGGAGTTTTGATCCTATTACTAAGGGTCATATTAATATTATACAGCAATCAAGTTTGCTTTTTGATGAAGTGATTGTTGCAGTCATGTCAAATCCTCTTAAGAAGACGTGTTTGTTTAGCTTGAAAGAAAGACTTTTAATGATTAAAGATATTTATAAAGATGTTAATAATGTAAGTGTTTTAGTTGGAGAAGGCGCGAGTGTGGATGTTGCTTTAGAGAATGAATGTAATTATATTGTTAGAGGTGTAAGAGGATTAAGTGATTTAGATTATGAAATGCAGTTAGCACAGATAAATAGGGATATTTCTAATAATCAAGTTAATACAGTTTGTTTATTTGCAAATCCAGAGTTAATAAATGTTTCTAGTAGTGTTGTTAGAGAGTTATTTAAATTAGGAAAAGATGTGAGTAAGTATGTTGATCCTATTGTAAATACTAGAATTTTAGAGAAAAAGGGAGGTTTTTAATGAAAGAATTTAGTGTTACTCCACTTGGAACGGTATCACCGATTCCTACAATGGAGTGTAATTGTCCAGGTTTTTTAGTTAAATGTGGAGAAGAAAAAATTTTGCTAGATTGTGGTAGTGGGGTTTCTAAATATTTTAGTAGGCCTGAAGATTTAAAGAATTTAAGGATTATTTTGTCTCATCTACATTTAGATCATTTTAGTGATTTAGGTAATTTTGTATATGCTAGTTATGTTTATCACAACTTAGGTATGTTAGATAGTAAAGTAAAAGTTTTTTATCCTTATCATCATATTGTAAATGATAATATTATAGAGATTTATAGTAAAGAAAATAATTATATGGAATTTGATTATTATACTAATTTAAATGAGTTTAATTTTGGTAATATGAAGATTAGTTTTTTAAGAAATGTGCACGATGTTGTGGCTTTTGCTATAAAAATAATAGCATATAATTCAAGTTTAGTTTATACTTCTGATACTGGTTATAATAGTGATTTAGTTAAGTTTTGTAGTGGTGTGGATTTGCTAATTAGTGAGTCTTCTTTATTAAAGGAACATGGTTTAGTAAAGGGGCATATGTATGCTTGGGAAGCTGGGAAACTGGCTAAGGAAACTAGAGTTAAAAAGTTAATGCTTACTCATTTTTGGCCTATTATTAATAAGAAATTATATGTTAAAGAGGCTAAAGAGTATTTTCAAGATACTATAGCAGCAGAGGAAGGCAAAAAATTTATTTTAAGAAAAGGTGGTTTTTAATGGAAAATAAGTTAATAGATTTACATACACATTCAATTTATTCTGATGGAGAGTTAACTCCAATGGAACTTATTTTACTTGCTAAAAGTAATAATGTTGGTACGCTTTCTATTACTGATCATAATAGAGTGGATGCTTATAAAAATTTTGATTATAAGAAAGATTATGGAGTTAGAATAATTACTGGTACTGAATTGTCAGCTAGTGTTCTTAAGGGTCAGATGCATATTCTTGGATTAGGAATAGATCCTTATAATAATGAGTTAAATGTGGAACTTGATAGATTAAAGGAAGTTAGTATTAATTCAGTGAAGGCTATTATTAGACAGATTGATGTTGATTATAGAGTTAAAATTCCTAAATGGGAAGAAGAGAGATTATTAAAGTCTACTCATAATATAGGTAGACCAGATATTGCTAAGATTTTAGTTAAGTATGGAATAGTTAGTGATGTTCAAGAGGCTTTTGATAAGTATTTAATTGATGCTCATAATAAAACTCGTAAGTATAGGAATTTACTTACTTATAAAGAGTGTATAGAGCTTATTAGAAAGGCTAATGGGATACCAGTTTTAGCGCATCCTAAAAGTTTAAATCTTAAATATAAGGAATTATATGTTTTATTAAAAGATATGATTAGTGCTGGACTTATGGGTATAGAGGTTTATCATTCTAGTCATGATATGATTGAAATGTTTAATTATGAGAAAATGGCTTTAAAGTTAAATCTTTTGGTTAGTGGTGGAAGTGATTATCATGGATCTCAAGTTAAGCCTGATGTTTTACTTGGAAGTGGAAAGAATAATAATTTAAATATAAAAAAATTATCTGTTTTAGATAATTTATAATAGGTTTTCTATTAATTTTGTAAGTGCTGTCAATCCTAATGTTTTTATAAGATTGATAGTTTCTTTTTTTAAGCCTTTTAGGTATTTTGTAAGCTTTGGTTTGTCTTTGTTTTCACATGCTTCTTTTATTTTGTCTAAGTTTTCATTACAATTTTCTTCTAATATTTTTAGTTCATTATATATTTTTTTATAGTTTATTTTGTAATTTATGTTATTAGTGTTATTAACTACACTATTATTACCTATAGTGGAATTATTAATATTATTTGCCTTTATATTATTATTTACAGTGTTATTAGTGTTATTGTTATTTTTTATTTCTTGCTTATCAATGTTTATTGTATAAGAAGAGTATTTTTGATTCATTGCATTATGTATTGTGTCTTCTAATTTGTATAAAAAGTCTCTGTCGTTTGATTGTATCATAAATTCACTTCTAGTTGTGTATATTGCTAATTCATAAAAACGTTTTTTGTGTTCATTATAATTATAGTATATAAGTAATATTAAAATTAGTAGGTATATTATAAACAATAAGTTTACTACAAGGCTACTCATACTTTTATGAAATATAGCTACTATAACAAATAAAGTAATAAGTCCTTTTATCCAAGATGTTACTCCATATGTTAATGGATGTCTTTTTAGGGGATAATTATCCATATTATCTATGTTTCCTATGTTAATTGTTCTGTTGCGTATTTTTAAAACTTGTTTTTCTATATATAGTGTTCCTGTGGATATTATTATTTTTTGTTCATTTTCTTTCATTTTAACTACCTCTTTTTTTATACTAGCATATTTTGGTAAATATTACTATATTTTTTATTTTTTTAATATTAGTTCTAGAAAAGCTCTTGTTGTAAAGGATGGTATTGTTTTTTTAAGTGTGACTATGCCTATTTGTCTAGCAGGGACTTTGTGATTAAGTTTTAATTCAAATAATTGTCCATCTTTTAG
>CANORX010000032.1 GCA_947569225.1 uncultured Clostridia bacterium | reverse complement strand
GAAAAAGATGATTATACTATTTTAAGACCTTTGGTGACAGTTACTAAGGATGAACTTACTGATTATTGTGAGAAAAATAATGTTAAATATTTTGTTGATAAGTCTAATATGAAAGATGTTTATACAAGGAATAGATATAGAAAATATGCACTTCCATTTCTTAAAAGTGAAGATGCTTTTGTTCATGAGAAATTTTTAAAGTTTAGTGAGACTTTAATAGAGTATAATAATTATGTAACACGTGAAATGAATGCAGTTATTAATAAAGTATTTAAAGCTGGGGTTCTTAATATTCCTAAGTTTTTAGAGTTAGATCATTTGATTCAAACTAAAATTATTTATACTATTTTAGAAAAGATTTATGGTGATGATTTATTTATTGTAAATAATACCCATGTTAAATTGATTTTTGATATTATAAATGGTATTAGACCACAGTCTATGGTACATTTGCCTAATAATGTGAAGGTTATTAAGTCTTATACAGAGATAGAGTTTGGTTTTGATGAGGAAGTTAATGATGCATATGAGATAGAAATTGGTGAGCTAGTTAATTTGCCTGATGGAAAAAATATAGAGAGAGTTAGTGAAAGTACTGATACAAGTAATAATGTTATTAGATTAAATTCTAATGAGATTGTTCTTCCTTTATATGTTAGGACTAGACATAATGGAGATAAGATGGAAGTTAAGGGTATGAAAGGCCATAAAAAGGTTAATGATATTTTTATAGATAATAAAGTAGTTAGTAAGGATAGAAATATTTGGCCTGTGGTAAGTGATGCTGATGATTGTATAGTTTGGATACCAGGACTTAAAAAAAGTAAATTTGACAAAGATAGTCATGAAGAGTATGATATAATATTAAAGTATTATTAATTAGAAATGAGAGGAGATTTTTATGAGAAAGAAAACGTCAATGTTTAAGTTATTTGCGCCTTATTTAATTTTATTAATGGTTATGCTAGTAGTTTTCTATATGTTTAGTCTTAGAAATAGTAAGGTAAATGAACTTAATTATAATGATTTTGTTAAGAATTTAACAGAGGAAAAGGTTAGTGAGTTAGATATTACTCCTAAGAGTAAGGAGAGTGTGTATTTACTTACTGGTAAGTTAGAAAGTTATGGAAAGAATGAGACTTTTGCTTTGATAGTTCCTTATACTGATAGTGTTATAGATGAGATATTAACAGTTTCTAAGAATCAAAAGTTAGTAGTTAATATTAATAAAGACCCAGGTAGTATTAGTTGGATATCTATTATTTTAGAGTTTATTCCAATTTTGTTAATAGGTGGTTTGACAATTTATATGATTAGAGTAATGCTTTCTAATGGAAAGGGTGGGACTTTAGATTTTGGAAGAAGTCGCGCTAAGTTAAATCAAGATGGTGGTAAGGTTACTTTTAAAGATGTGGCTGGTTTAAATGAAGAAAAAGAAGAAGTTAAGGAGTTAATAGACTTTTTAAGAAATCCTAAAAAGTTTCAAAAGTTAGGTGCTAGAATTCCTAAGGGTGTTCTTTTAGTGGGGCCTCCAGGAACTGGTAAGACTTTACTTGCTAAGGCAGTTGCAGGTGAAGCGAAGGTGCCATTTTATTATATAAGTGGTAGTGATTTTGTTGAATTATTCGTCGGTGTTGGTGCTAGTCGCGTTAGAGATATGTTTAAGCAAGCTAAGCAAACCGCTCCTTGTTTGATATTTATAGATGAGATTGATGCAGTAGGTCGTCAAAGAGGAACAGGACTAGGTGGAGGACATGATGAGAGAGAACAGACTCTTAATCAATTGTTAACTGAGATGGATGGTTTTGGTGCTAATGAAGGTATTATTATTATAGCTGCTACTAATAGGCCTGATGTTTTAGATCCTGCTTTGTTAAGACCAGGTAGGTTTGATAGACAGGTTACTGTTAATCTTCCAGATGTTAAGGAAAGAGAAGCTATTTTAAATGTCCATGCAGATGGTAAGATTTTATCTCCTGAAGTTAAGCTTAATCATATTGCACAAAGAACACCTGGATATAGTGGTGCTGATTTAGAGAATTTACTTAATGAAGCAGCTTTACTTGCAGTTAGAAGAAATAGAGATAATATTAGTATGGATGAGATAGATGAAGCTAGTGATAGAGTTCTTATGGGACCTGCTAAAGTTAGTAGAAAGGTTACTGATTATGAGAAACGTGTTGTGGCTTATCATGAGAGTGGACATGCAGTTTTAGGTATTGAGCTTCCAAATGGAGAAGAGGTACATAAGATTACTATTATTCCTAGAGGAATGGCAGGAGGATATACTCAGATGCTTCCTAAGGAAGAGAGAACTATGATTATGACTAAGGATGAGTTACTTCAAAGAATTACTTGTTATCTTGGAGGACGCGCTAGTGAAGAGTTGTTTATTGGTGAGGTTAGTACTGGTGCTAGTGATGATTTTAAAAGAGCTACTCAAATTGCTAGAAGTATGGTTACTGAGTATGGTATGAGTGATTTAGGGCCAGTTCAATTAGAGCATAGAAGCGGTGAAGTATTCTTAGGTCGTGATTATACTAATACTAATAGAAATTATTCTGATACTGTAGCTTTAGAGATAGATAAGGAAATTAGAAAGATTATAGATGAGTGCTATGATAAAGCTAAATCAATTTTATCTAAGAATAAAGGTTTAGTTGAGGTTCTTGCTAAGACTGTTAGTGAGAAGGAAACTATTACTAAGGAAGAAATTGAAGAAATTGTTAGTGATTATAGAGGCGAAAAGAAATCTAAGAAGAAAAAAGAAGAGACTGAAGAGTAATAATACTTCAGTTTTTTTAAGTTAGAGAATGCTAAGATTATTTATTCTTGGCTTTTTCTTTTGTTATTTTGTAAGAATTAGAAAGTTTTGATAGAATTAATATTGGTGAAGAAATGTAGAGTGAAGTTAATGAATTATTTAAAAGTAATTATGTAGATGGTGTTCTTGCTGTTATGGAGTTTGGTTTATATAATTATTTTGATTTGATGATGAAGAATGTTTTAAACAAATTAAAGAAAGATATATGTATTAAGATATTAGGACTAATAATAGTATAAAAAGATTTCTTATTAATTAAATTAGAGAATTATATCCTGATTTAGATGATAAGTATTTTATATAATAGCATGCTTGTTTTTATATAATATTCAAATTATTTGACTGTTGATATTTGTAGTTTTTTGATTGAATTCTTTTTAAGTCAAGTTAATTTCTTGGCTTTTTTTGGTAGTTCTATTTTTCCTTTTAATGCTACTTGAAGAAAGTTAAAAAAAATGTTATTCTTATAATTAGCGATATGTGTAATTTATTGTTTTAAATTATATTATTTTGTGCTAAAATTGTTATATAGCGAGGTAGTGTTATTATGGGAAAGGTTATATCACTTGTAAATCAAAAGGGTGGAGTTGGTAAAACGACTACTAGTATAAATCTAAGTAGTGCTTTAGGACATCTTGGTAAAAAAGTTTTAATTATTGATTTAGATCCACAAAGTAATAGTACTACTGGTTTGGGTTTAAATAAAGCTGATATTAAAAAGAGTGTTTATGATGTTATTACACATAGTACAGATATTAAAGATGTTATTATTAAAACTAAGTTTAAGAATTTAAGTATAGTACCTTCAATGATTTTTCTTAGTGGTGCGGAGATAGAACTTATTCAAATGGCTTCTAAAGAGAATGATTTTGTTATAGGGGACCAATTAAAGAGTCAAATTGATACTATTAGAGATAGATATGATTATATTTTAATAGATTGTCCACCTACACTTGGAGTGCTTACTACTAATGCTTTAGCAGCTAGTGATAGTGTTCTTATTCCAGTTCAATGTGAGTATTATTCACTTGAAGGAGTTACTCAACTTTTAAATACTATACTTTTGACTCAGAGTAAGATTAATCCTAAGTTAGATATTGAAGGGGTACTTCTTACCATGCTAGATGGTAGAACTTTGGTTGGATTAGAAGTTGTGGAAGATGTAAGAAAGTTTTTTAAGGAAAAAGTGTTTAATACAATTATACCTAGACTTGTAAGGCTTGTAGAAGCGCCTAGTCATGGTAAACCTATTTTAGAGTATGATCCTAAATGTAGGGGAGCACTTGCTTACATTAATTTAGCAAAGGAAGTGATTGAGAGAAATGGAACAAAAGAGGAAGGCACTAGGGAAGGGGCTAGAGCAACTGTTCAATAATGAGGCTTTTAATATAGATGAGTTTGAAAAGTCTATTGTTGAAACTACTAATAAAGAAGATGTTGTTCAAATTGATTTAAATGATTTAAGAAGTAATCCTTATCAACCTAGAAAAGTGTTTAATGAGGAGAAGTTAAATGAATTAACTGCTAGTATTAGAGAATATGGTATTATAGAGCCAATAATAGTTAAGAAAAGTATTAAGGGTTATGAGATTGTAGCAGGTGAAAGAAGAAGTTTGGCTGCTAGAAAAGCTGGACTTGAGACTATTCCGGCAATTATTCGTGAGTTTTCTGATGAAGAGATGATGAGTATTGCTATTTTAGAGAATGTTCAAAGGGAAAATTTAAATATTATTGAAGAAGCTATGGCTTATAAAAATATGATTGATATTATGCATATTACTCAGGAGGATCTTGCAAATAAAGTTGGTAAAAGTAGAAGTCATATTACTAATATTTTAGGTATTTTAAAGCTTCCTAAGATAGTACAAGATAAAGTTATGTCTAATGAGTTAAGTATGGGGCATGCTAGAAGTTTAAGTAAGTTAGAAGATGATAATAAGATTTTAGATATGACAGATGCTATTATTAAGAATAAAATGTCAGTTAGAGAGCTTGAAAGTGCTATTAGTGAAGGAGAGTTTGCTAAGAAAGTTACTATTAAAAAGTCAGAGTATAAGGATCCTAAATATATGCAAGTTCAAAGAGTTATGAGAGAAAAGATAGGGACTTTGGTTAAGGTTAATAATAAGAATATTGTTATTCCTTTTGATAGTGATAAGGATTTAGAAAGAATTTTAGAGATTATTAATGTAGATATTAATATAGATTAGGTGAAGATATGAAATATATGCTTGGAAGTAAAGTTATTATGAAAAAGGGACATCCTTGTGGGACTAATCTTTGGGAAATTATACGAATGGGCATAGATATTAAGCTTAAGTGTGTGAATTGTGGTAGAACTATTATGATGGATAGAATTGAGTTTGAAAGAAAGCTTAAGAAAGTGGTGGAAAATGAAGAATAAAAAGTTTAGTCCTATATTTGTTTTTATTATTTTAACGTTTGGAACTATTATTTTAAGTTTTGTTTTGTCGTTGTTTAATTTACAGGCAGAGTATAGTACAGTTAATTCTTATACTAATACTCTTCAGAATAATGTTATTCAAGTGGAGAATTTGCTTAGTGCTAGTGGAGTTAAGTATATTCTTACTTCTTCTGTTAGTAATTTTGTTAATTTTGAACCACTTAGTATGTTAATTATTATTTTGATTGGTATAGGTGTTTTAGAGAAGTCAGGTTTTGCTAAGATATTTTTTACCTTAATTACTCAAAATTCTAGGAAGTATTCTATTACTTTTGGTCTTGTTTTGTTAAGTATAGTTTCTTCATTTTTTGGTAATATAGGTTTTGTTCTTTTGCTACCAATAGGGGCTATGATGTTTAAATATGGACATAGGCATCCACTTGGTGGTATTATAGCAAGTTTTGCAGGTATTTGTTTTGGTTATGGTATTAATGTTTTTTTAACAAGTATGGATACTAGTTTAATGAGCCTTACTTTGACAGCTGCTAAGGTTATAGATGGTAATTATTCTATTAATATTTATTTTCAGTTATTTATTATGTTGGCAGCTTTAATTCTTGCTTCAATTTTACTTACTAGGGTTACTGAGAAAACTATTATGCCCAAATTGGGAAAGTATGAGTTTGATGAGGTAGAAACTTTAGATAATACTAAGTTTACTAATAGAGAGTTAAGAGGTTTAGTTGTAGGAATAGCTTCTGCTTTACTTTATTTGTTAGTTGTTGTTTATATGATTATTCCAGGATTACCTTTTAGTGGTGGATTATTAGATTCTAATGGGGTATATTATATAGATAAGTTATTTGGTGTTAATTCTCTTTTTAGTCAAGGTTTTGTATTTATAGTAACATTTTTATTTATTATAGTTGGGCTTGCTTATGGTTTTATGGCTAAGACAGTTAAAAATAATAAAGAAGTTAGTGAATGTTTATCTTATTCTTTAGATGGAGTTGGAAGTATTTTAGTTCTTATATTTGTTTCTAGTTTGTTTATTAGTACATTTGAGAAGAGTAATATAGGATTAGTTTTGATTGCTTTGCTTACTCAAACTGTGGAAATTTTTAGTTTTTCAGGAATTAGTTTAGTTATTTTGTTATTAATTATAACTTTTATAGGTGGGTTATTTTATACAGGTTTACAGTCTAAATGGCAAGTAATGAGTGGTCTTGTGGTTCCTACATTAATGAATGCTAGTATTAGTCCAGAGTTTGCTCAGATGATATTTATGGCAGGATCAAGTTTGTCTATGGCGTTTACTCCAATTATGGCTTATTATGTTATTTATATAGCTTATATGGAAAAATATGATAAGGGTAATCAAGTGACTATGTATGGGTCTATTAAATATATGAAGAGTTATGGTTTAATGATAGCAGCTATGTGGTTAATACTTATTATTGGATTTTATATTACTGGGCTTCCAATGGGAATTAATACAGCTCCAGTGTTAGAGTTTTAGTTAGGGGGAATTTATATGGCACTTAAAGCAGGAATTATAGGTATGCCAAATGTTGGGAAGAGTACACTTTTTAATGCAATTACTAAGAAGAATATTTTAGATGCAAATTATCCTTTTGCAACTATTGATCCTAATTTGGGGACGGTTGTTGTTCCTGATAAGAGGTTAGGAGTTTTAGAGAATATGTATGTTCCAGAGAGGTGTATTCCTACTCAATATGAGTTTACTGATATAGCAGGATTAGTTAAGGGTGCTTCTTTAGGTGAGGGACTTGGAAATAAGTTTCTTTCACATATTAGAGAAGTGGATGCAGTTATTCATGTTGTTAGATGTTTTATAGATAGTGATATTATTCATGTAGAAGGAGAAATAAATCCAGTAAGAGATATAGAGATTATTAATTTAGAGCTATCTATTAGTGATATGGAACTTGTTAGTAATAGATTAGATAGGATTTCTAAGAAGGCTCATACTAGTAATGATAAAGATTTACTTAAAGAGGAAGATATTTTACTTAGATGTAAGGAACATTTAGCTAAAGGAGAAGCCCTTAGGACTTTAGAGCTTAGTTTAGAAGAATTAGAAGTTATTAAGGCATTTAATTTTATCACTTTGAAACCTATGATTTATTTAGCTAATGTTAATGAGGTGGATTTAGTTAATTCTTCTAATCAATATTTAGAAAGTGTTAGAAAGTATGTGGAAGAACAGGGAAGTCAAGTTATTTTGATGTGCGCTAAGATTGAAAGTGAACTTGTTGAACTTAATGATTCTGAGAAACAACTTTTTCTAAATGACTTAGGTATAGAAGAGAGTGGTCTAGATAAGTTAATCAATGTTACTTATGATATTTTAGGTTTAAGTACTTTCTTTACTGTTGGTAGTGATGAAGTTAAGGCTTGGACTTTTAAGAAAGGTATGAAAGCTCCAGAGTGTGCAGGTATTATTCATACTGATTTTCAGAAAGGTTTTATTAAAGCTGAGGTTATGAGTTATGATGATTTAGTAACTTGTGGAAGTGAAGTTAAGGTTAAAGAAGCAGGTAAAGCAAGACTTGAAGGTAAAGATTATGTTATGCAAGATGGGGATATTTGTTATTTTAGGTTTAATGTTTAAGTCAAGGAGTACTTGGCTTTTTAGTTTTAATTAGTGTAAAATTTAGGCTATTATGGAAGAGATTTGCATATTATTTTATGGACTTTTCAGGTTTTATTTGCTATAATACGCATGAAGAGCAGAAAAGCTCCTTGCTTACTTTGTAAGCCAATAGACCATAAGGAGGTGAAATAAATGAATAAATATGAGATTATGTTCATTGTAAGAGCAGATATTACAGAAGATGAAGTTAAATCTACTGTTAAATCTTTTGAGAAGGTTTTGACTGATATGGGTTCTAAAATTTTAGAATCTAAGGATTTGGGTCAAAAGAAGCTTGCATATGAAATTAAAAAGCAAGTTAGAGGATTTTATCATTTACTTAATGTTGAATGTGAGAGTGCAGCTATTAAAGAGTTTGATAGAAAAGCTTTAATTGATGAGAAAGTTTTAAGACATTTAATCATAAGAGAGGAAGAGTAGTAAATGAATAGAGTTGTATTAGTTGGAAGATTAACTAAGGATCCTGAGGTTAGAGCTTTGTCTACAGGAAATAGTGTAGCTACGTTTACACTTGCTATTAATAGAAATTTTAAGAATAAAGAAGGTAATATTGATGCTGACTTTATAAATATTTCAGTTTTTGGGCGTCAAGCTGAGAACGTTGGTAAATATGTTACTAAGGGTAGTCAAATAGGTGTTGAAGGAAGAATTCAATCTAGAAGTTATGATGCGCAGGATGGGACAAAGAGATATGTTACTGATGTTGTAGCAGATAATGTTGAGTTTATGGGAAGTGCTAGAAATAGTAGTGATAATAGTACTCCTGTTAATGCTTATGTTGATACTACTAGTTCAGTTTATATGGATGCACCTAGTCCTGAAACTGGAGTGGATATTTCTACCGAGGATCCATTTAAAAATTTTGGTAGTGAAGT
>CANORX010000031.1 GCA_947569225.1 uncultured Clostridia bacterium | reverse complement strand
AGCAATGGTAAAAGTAAATAAATAAAGGAGAGATGAAAAATGAGTAAAATAATAGGAATAGATTTAGGAACAACAAACAGTTGTGTAGCAGTATTAGAAGGAGGAAATGCAACTGTAATACCAAATGCAGAAGGAAATAGAACTACCCCTTCAGTAGTATCTGTAAAAGACGGAAACTTTCGTATAGGAGACGTAGCAAAACGTGAAGCATTAACAAACATTAACTCAAAAAGTTCAATTAAAAGACTAATGGGAACAAACGAAAAAGTTAACTTAGAAGGAAAAGACTATACACCTGAAGAAATAAGTGCAAAAATATTAATGAACTTAAAAGAAAGTGCAGAAAGCTACCTAGGAACAAAAGTAGACAAGGCAGTAATCACCGTTCCAGCATACTTTAATGATGCAGAAAGACAAGCGACTAAAAACGCTGGTAAAATTGCTGGATTAGAAGTAGAAAGAATAATCAACGAACCTACAGCAGCCGCACTTGCATATGGTCTAGACAAACAAGACAAAAGTCAAACAATACTTGTATATGACTTAGGCGGAGGAACATTTGACGTATCAATACTAGAATTAGGTGACGGTGTATTTGAAGTAAAATCAACAGCTGGAAACAATAAACTTGGCGGAGACGATTTTGACGAAAAAATAATGGATTACTTAGTAAGTGAATTCAAGCGTGAAAATGGAATAGACTTATCAAAAGACAAACTAGCTACTCAAAGATTAAAAGACGCAGCAGAAAAAGCAAAAAAAGACCTATCAGGTGTTGTTAGTGCTAGCATAAGTTTACCATTCATAACACAAGGAGAAAACGGACCACTTCACTTAGAAACAACACTAACAAGAGCTAAATTTGAAGACTTAATAAAAGACTTAGTTGAAAGCACAAGAAACGAAGTTAGAAATGCTCTTAAAGATGCTAAACTAACTAAAAATGACATAGACAAAGTAATACTAGTTGGTGGTTCATCTAGAATACCTATGGTTCAAGAATTAGTAAAAGAAGAACTAGGAAAAGAACCAAGCAAAGAAGTAAACCCTGACGAAGTAGTTGCAATGGGAGCTGCAATACAAGGTGGAGTTCTAACTGGTGAAGTAGAAGACCTAGTACTATTAGACGTAACACCACTTAGCTTAGGAATTGAAACTATGGGTAACGTTATGACTGTACTAATACCAAGAAACACAACTATACCAACTACAAAAAGTCAAGTATTCTCAACAGCTGCAGATAACCAACCGGCAGTAGACATACACATATTACAAGGTGAAAGACCAATGGCGCTCGACAACAAAACACTAGGAAGATTCCAACTAACAAACATACCACCAGCACCACGTGGAGTACCTCAAATAGAAGTATCATTTGACATAGACGCTAATGGTATAGTTAACGTTAAAGCCAAAGACTTAGGAACAAACAAAGAACAAAAAATAACAATAACCTCAAACACAAACCTAACTGATGAAGAAATAGAAAAAATGATGAAAGAAGCAGAAGCAAACAAAGAAGCTGATGCTAAAAGAAAAGAAGAAGCAGAACTAAAAAATGAAACAGAACAACTAGTATTTACTGCCGAAAAAGCTATAAAAGACCTAGGAGAAAAAGTAACAAATGATGAAAAAACTGAAATAGAATCTTTAATAGAAGAAACTAAAAAATCACTAGAAGGAACTGACTTAGAAGCTATAAAAACTGCAAAAGAAAAATTACAAGAAAAAGCGATGGCACTAAGTGCAAGAGTGTATGAAGAAGCTGCTAAAGAAGCACAAGCAAACGAAAACACTTCTGACGATAATTCAAAATCAAATGATAATGTAAAAGAAGCTGAATACGAAGAAAAATAAACTAGGGTTCTAGTAAATCTAGAACCTTAATTTTTAGGAGAAAAATATGTATAATTATAAAATTAGAGATGAAGTACCAGAAAAATATAAATGGGACTTAACAGACTTTTTTAAAAATGATGATGAATTTAATGAGGTACTAAAAAAAACAACAAAAGAAATAGAATCACTAAAAAACTATAAAGGATGTACAAAAGACGCTAACAAAATATATGAATTTTTAGAAAATCGTACCAATATAAGCGCTAACATTCAACTTTTATACTTTTATGCAACTTTAAAAAATGATGAAACACTTGGAATAAAAGAGAACATTGAAAGAGAAAGTACTACACAAAATCTATATAGTAAACTTAAAATAAATACGAACTTTTTTGATGAAGAATTACTTAAACTAAACGATTCCAATTACAAAAAATTATTTAAAGATTGTGAAAAATTAAAGGAATATAAACACTTATTAGACAAAGTATATAGAAACAAAAAACATACTCTAACTGAAAATCAAGAAAATATAATTTCAGAATTAACAAGTGCTTTAGATAATTCCTCTAATATATATAGGGATTTAATAAATAGAGAACATAACTATGGTACAATAACTTTAGAAGACAAAACAATAGAAAATATAACGATAAATAACTACAGTAAATTAATGAGAAACAAAAATAGAGAAATAAGAAAAAAAGTTTATACTAGCTTTAACGAAAAACTTAATGAATATGGTAATACTACAGCAGGACTATTAAATTCATATGTAAAAGGAAATAACACTATAGCAAAACTACATAAATTTACTAATGCATGGGAAGCAAAATTATTTGAATTAAACTTAGATAATAAAGTTTTTAAAGTATTAACTAACACATGTGAAAAAAATATAAATTCTTATCAAAAATATTTTAAACTTAAAAAGAAAATATTAAAAATAGATGAACTACATACATATGATTTAGGTCTAGAATTAAGTAGAAATGATAAAGAATATACTATAGAAGAAGCGCAAGATTTAATTAAAAAAGCTCTAAGCCCGCTAGGAGAAAAATACTTATCAATAATAAATGAAGCATTTGATAATAGATGGATAGATTACATAGGATATAAAGGAAAATGTAGTGGAGGATATACAACTCCTAATAAATTAAAAAATCCTAAAATTCTTATAAACTATAACTCAAATTTTAGTTCTATATCAATATTAATTCATGAATTAGGGCATGCAATTCAACAAAAATTTATAATAGAAAACAATCCTATACAATATAGATATATATCAAACTTAGTTGCAGAAGTTGCTTCTCTTACTAATGAATGTTTATTATCAAACTATTTAATGAACAAAAGTAATAGCAAAGAAGAAAAACTTTCTGGAATAGAAAATATGATAAATGTAATCAAATCAAATTTATTTATGACTAATAGAGAAAGTAAAATAGAACAACAAATGTATGAATACATTAATAATGGTGGAACCTTATCTAAAGATTATTTAGATAAATTAGTAAGTGATTCGTATAAATTATATAATAGTAATTATGTAATAGAAAATGATTTAAGTAATGTTAGTTGGATACAAAGAAATCATTATTATATGAATTTTTATCTATATAATTATGCTATTTCAATAAGCGTTGCCATTAATGTATCAAATGAAATATTAAAAGGTAACAAAGAAATGTTGGATAAATATATAAAGTTTTTAAGTACTGGTTCTAACGTTTGGCCTAATGAAGCATTTAAAATATTAGGAATAGATTTAACGGACGAATTAATATACATAACTGCCATTAAATATTTTGAAACATTATTAGACACATTTGAAAAAATATATTATGACAAAGAAGGTGAATAAGAATGAATAAAAGAGATTACTATGAAGTATTAGGCGTTGAAAAAAACGCTAGCGAATCTGAAATAAAAAGCGCTTTTAGAAAATTAGCAAAAAAATATCACCCAGACATATGTAAAGACCCAGATGGCGCAGAAAAATTTAAAGAGGCACAAGAAGCCTATGTAGTTTTAAGCGATGCTAATGAAAGAGCTAAATATGATCAATTTGGACACGCAGCATTCAGTGGTGGAGGTGCTAGTGGAGGCGCAGGCGGATATGATTTCAGCGGATTCGATTTCTCTAGCATATTTGACGACTTATTTGGAGGCAATGACTTCTCATCGTTTGGATTCGGTGGCATGGGAGGATTCGGAAGAAAAACTGGTCATAGAAGACGAGGTAACGATTTAGTATATAACTTAAAAATAGATTTTATAGACGCAGCCTATGGTGCAAAAAAAGATATAACTATAGATGTAATCGATAACTGTGAATCATGTCATGGTGAAGGAGGATTTGACAAAATCACTTGTTCTACATGTGGAGGATCTGGTGTTGTTCAAAGTGAAACCAGGACTATAATTGGTACAATAATGACTAAAACACAATGTAGAGACTGTGGAGGTATTGGACATACATTTAAAAAAAGTTGTTCTGAATGTCGCGGAAAAGGTAAAATCAAACAAAGAAAAACATACACTATTGAAGTCCCTAAAGGAATAAATACAGGCGAACAAATAAGAATGAGTGGAAAAGGTGAATGTGGAATAAATGGTGGCCCTAACGGAGACTTATATATCGAATTCACTGTAAACAATCACCCACTATTTAAAAGAGAAGAAAGTGACCTTTATGTAGAACTACCTGTAACAGTAACAGACTTAGTATTAGGTTCTGTAAGAGAAATGAACACATTAGATGGAAGAATAGAAGTAAAAATCCCTAGTGGTAGCCAAGCAGGAGAAATACTTAGAGTCAAAGGAAAAGGAATAGCAAACGTTCATACAGGACGTCCTGGAGACTTATACATTGTATTAAAACTAATACTTCCTACAAAACTAAATAAAACACAAAAAGAATTATTTAATGAATTAAAAAACACTTCTCTTGATGACAATGAAGCATTTAGAAGATTTGAAAAACTAAATAAATAAAAATATAAACCTTTGTTTCTAAGACATAGAATCAAAGGTTTTTATGATAAAATTGACACAAATATAAAAGATAAAGTATAATAATCATATTAAAAAGAAAAGAGGTCATACTCATGCCAGGATATTACATACATTTAGCATCAAGTAGTGAAGAATCACGAAAAAACAGAAGTTTTGTTTATGGATTAGAAGCCCCTGACTTACTAAAAAAATATTATAAAGATAATGGCCTAGAGTGGACTAAAGAAAAATATAAACAAATTAAAACACCTGATATGCCAGACTTTTCATGTTTTGAAGCTAGAATACAAGAAAAGGAATCCATATTAAACAATGCTGGGATGCACTATGGAGTAAGTAGCAATCCAGACATATCACATTTTTGGAATACGCTATCATTAATAGAAAAACAAAATTCATTTTACATAGGTTACTTATGGCACTTACTTACTGATTTAATGATCTATAAATATTTAAATATAGAAGAAAAACTTAATAATTCTGCTACTAACAATGAGAAAAATACAAATTTAGAAGAATTGCAAAAACTTCATAGTGATTGGGATAAAATAAATACCAAAGTTCGCACAACTTATAGAGATGTAATCTTAACACCAGAAGTAATTGAACTAAATATTGTAAAATTCATAAGTGACACACATACTTATTATGTAGATTGGAATATTATAAAATCTGTAACTGATTATTTAAGAACATATAATCCACTAATTCAAAATATTGACATAATTATAGAAAACATTATGAATATGATAACAACTAAACAAAATGATGCGTCATTAAATAAAAAAATATACAAATAAAAACAGAAATTAAAAGATGAAATAATTAAGTTTCCAAATAGTTTCACTTTAGCTAAATTATCATCAGAAGAAAAAAAGATATAAGTGCTAGACAATTTAGCAATAAAAGATTTACAAAGAAAATTAAGACGTTAAACTTAATTCTAAATTGAGTTTTATAAACTTAAATTATATATAACAAACTATGAATCTTTAAAAACAGAATCATAGTTTTTAATAATTATCAAAATATTTATTAACTCATATATCATCCTTAAGAAAGGAGACTATATGAATTATGAAAGATATTGTTAAATGCAAAGAAGAATAGAAGAAGAAAGCAAAAAATATCCACTATGTTGTATCAATACAGGTACACCAGGTCTACAAGACCCAACTGGTCCTACAGGCGAAACTTTACCTACGACAGAATGTGCTTGCGTAGCGCAAATGAGAAACATAATTGAGCAAATAATCTCATTATATCCAAATGACAACTTAATAATAGTGATGGAAAGCAGAAACAACGTAAGTGGAAGCCCAGGTTCATTATTACCAGGTCCAAACTCTAATCCAAATGCTGGACTATTTCAGTTGGGTAATAACCAAGGAACTCCTGAAGAAGCTGTATCACTTTGTAGAATAGCATCAATAACTATAACAAGCAGTACTTATAACGACAACATAACCTATCTGCCAGACCCAACTACCAACAACGACTGTGGACAAAACTGTGAAAACGCAATAAGAACATATTTACCTGTCGGAAACGCCTAGTGTAGATATAAACTCAGGCGGACAAACTCTCTCACAAGGAACTGTTTTAAAAAGTGAATTTAGTATGGTACTCCTTATAGTAAATAACAATTCAAACCCAGCCTTTGTATCGCTTTGTAAAGCTGAGATAATAAACAAATAAAAGAAAATAACATAATTTCTAAAGTAGCAAATTATAAAAAATAACTTTAAATATCCACTCACATATGTTATACTTAACTTATAGTAAAGAGTAAGAGGGTGTTTATTGTGAAAAGGGTAGCAAGAATTATCGGTAACGTAGGGGATTACTTACTTTCTTTAATCAAATGGATTTTTAAAATGATAATAAATTTCATAATAAATATAGGAAAAGAAATATATAATACTATAAGTTATGCATCATATGGACTATTTAAAGTTTTCGATTTCATTTTTACAAAACTAATAACATTATTTAGTTACATAATTTATACAATAATATTCTGTATAAAATGTATAAGTAAATTCTTTTATATTATTGGAAAATTTCTATATTTTAAAATACTAAAACCAATTGGAATAGAACTTTATCTATTAGGAAAAGCTACAACTTTGGGCTTATACAAATCAGGAAAAGTAATATTTTATGAATTTCCATTATTTATAGTAAGATCATTTAGTGACTTCTTTGACCTAATAGCAAAAAAACTTAAAACACTTTATGACAGATTTATGTACTTTTTCAAACATACACCTAATAAAATTAAAGATTATTTCATAGAAAAATGGAACAACTTAGCGATTGTCAAACATTACAGAAACAAAAGAGAGCGAGAACTCGAAGTATTACTAATAGACAAATTTGGTAAAGATGCCGAAAGAACAGAAAAAAAACTTACATACAGATATTTAGCTAAAAACAAAGAAGGAAAACTTATAAAAGGTTACTTTGCAGCACTATCTAAATTAGATGTTCACTCTTATCTATTAGACGCAGGATATGAAGTATATGAAATAAAAACTAATTGGTGGATTAACTTTGTACACTCAGAAAATAGATACCTAGAAAACCCTATGAAAAATAAGGATTTAATATTTTGGCTAGCACAACTATCTACATACATAAGAAGTGGAATCCCTCTAACAGATGCAGTCAAAATCCTATCTGAACAAGATAAAAGAAAAAAATACAAAAAAGTATATGATTCTGTTGTATATGAACTATCTGTTGGTGAAGCATTCAGCGAAGCCTTAAGAAAACAAGGAAATGTATTTCCGCCATTACTAATTAACATGATAAAAGCAGCTGAACTTATTGGTAATTTAGAAGACACATTAGATGACATGAGTAATTACTACGAAGAAAAAGAAATAACAAGAAAACAAATGATAAGTGCACTAACGTACCCTTCAATAATTTTAATATTAGCAGTTGTAATAATATCATTTATGATGATATACATAGTGCCTCAATTTGAACAAATATATAGAGGCTTAGGTGAAGAAGTAACAGGAATAACACTTACTTTATTAAATTTATCAGCTTTCCTTAAAACCAATTTACTATTCATATTTATGGGAATAATAGTGGTAACATTAATATACAGATTTCTATTTAGAAAAGTAAAAGCTTTTAGAACATTTATGCAATACCTATATATGCACGTTCCTATCATAGGTAAACTAATCATCTATAATGAAATGAATCTATTTGCAAAAACATTTGCTGTACTAAATAGAAACAACATCTTATTAACGGATAGTATTGACATACTAAGTAAAATAACAACTAACGAATTTTACAAAATGCTAATGTATGATACAATATCTAACTTACTACGTGGAGAAAAAATCAGTCTATCATTCAAAGACAACTGGGTAGTACCTGAGCTTGCATACTATATGATAACAACTGGTGAATCTACAGGAGAATTAAGTACGATGCTAGAAAAAGTAAGCGAATACTATCAAAGAGAACAAAGAACTCTTGCAAACACATTAAAAAGCCTGATTGAACCTATACTTATGGTAGTATTAGCAGTAGTAGTTGGAGGAATAATGATATCAATTTTACTTCCAATGTATTCAATAAGCAGTCAAATACTAAATTAGAAAACGGGGGGATTTAAAATGAATATAATAATATATATTTTCATATTTTTAATAGGAATTTGCTTAGGAAGTTTTTATGCATGTATGGGTTATAGAATTCCTAATAAAATAAGTACAATAAAACCTAGTAGTCATTGTCCTAATTGTAAAGAACCACTAAAGTGGTATATGAACATACCACTTTTTTCTTACATCTTTTTAAAAGGTAAATGTGCATACTGCAAAGAAAAAATAAGTTTACTATATTTTATAACGGAATTGTTAACTGGTATACTTTTTTTAATTAGCT
>CANORX010000030.1 GCA_947569225.1 uncultured Clostridia bacterium | reverse complement strand
CCAACTTCACCAATAGAAGTATCAATATTAGATTTAGCTGTAGTATCTAACCAATCTCTAATTTCTCCGTAAGCGTCTTCACTAAAGGCAACTTTAATCATTTGTAAAGGTACTCCATTTACAAAGTCATTTTTAGTTTTTCTCATAGTAGTAATAGCTTTACTTACAATTTTATTGATTGCTGTTTCAGTACAACTAAATTCAGTTCCCTCATCAGCCATAGCTTGGAAAAATTTAACATCATTATCAATACTAGCACTTAATCCGTGATTAGCTGTTCTTTTTTCAATTAAACCTCCAACACCATACATTTTTAAATCTTTTTCTTCTACTTCTTCGATGTATTCAACATCATCATCAATAGGTACAACTACATTTTGAGCTTTAATTTTTTGTCAAGCTCAACCTATTCTAGCTGTTCCATATTTTTGACCTTTAACATTAGCAAATCTCTTAGCTTCAACGCTACCACTTGTTGGGTCACCGCTTAAATCCTTATTAGAATATTTACCAGCTACTGTCTCAGTTGTTATGTTTTCAATTACCTTTCCGTATTCTTCCGCTAATTTATCCTTAGCTTCACTTCCCAATAATTCAATGCTTAACGCACCTAATCTACTTGTATCCATCTAAACATTCCTCCTTTACCTTTCCTTAAAATACATTAGGGATACTTTTCTTTGCACCGCCATTGTTTTGACTAATAACGGTCTTAGGAGTTGTTTCTTTTAACCTCTTATTAACTTCATTTTCAACAGCACTATCAAAAACTTTCTTAATATTTTTAATAGTAGGCTCTACTTGTTCAGCCTTAATGTTTCTAAAGTCAATAAGATTTAACAATGAAACATCTACCTGAGTTTCAGGAGCATTAGCCATTTTAATTGCTTCTTCTTTTAATTCATAAGCATTTAATCTAGCCTCAGCTTCTTCCTTTTCTTTACGAGCTTTTTCTATCTCGTAGTCTTTTCTTTCGTCCTCTTTCATCTTAGCTAGCTTATCAGCCTCACTTTGTTTAGCTTCTAATTCAGCTTCCCATTTAGCCTTAGCTGTATCTAAAGACTTTTGGACTTTTCTATCAAATTCACTTTGATAATTAGATTCTTTTAACATTTCGTCAAAAGTTTTAGGTACTTGAACATCAGCACCTGTGTTTTGGTTTTGTTGATTATTGTTCTCAACTACACCAGCGTTATTATTTGCGTCCATTCTTATTCCTCCTTTAGCCCCAAGCCATTTACTTAAACAAGTCCCCAGCTCATTGCTTCACACAAATATTCCCATTGTTGAGCCACAATAGAAAGGCATTAAAAAAAGGAATGTAGCTATCATTCCTCTTAATAATCATTATTTAGTGTCTATCTTATAGGCACTATATCAACAATAGTGTTTGATATTTAATTGAGTATATGTTCTCCAACTGGTATGACCTCTCTTAACACAAGATAAGTTCACTATCATAAATATCTTTTTATTATTGATATACTACCTATAAAGTAGTATAGAAAAACAGCACTTTATTTAGTGCTGTCATCTAATATATCTATTATCCTTTCGGATTCTTCCTGCTTTAAATTGATTGCTATTTGAACGATGAAATTATCCCATTCTTTATCATTCAATTCTTTATCAGGAACATTTACTTTATTTGATTCAAGTATATCTATATCTTCTTTGGATAATATCTTTCTTGGATTATTCATTTTTTTTACCTCTTCCCTTATAAGCTGTCTTGATACTTAATTCATCAATATCAATAGCAACCATTTTTTTATCTTTAAAGAACACTTGACTATTATTGATAGGACTAAACCAACTATTCTCAGGATTCTCTAAGATACTTTTTATATCTTCCTTAGTAATATTTCTATCTATCATTCTATCAATAGTATGTAATTTTACTTCACCAATAGTTCCAAAACCTTTAGCTTGAACATTATTAAGATATTCTCTCGTATCATTTACTTTATTATAATAATCTTTAAATGATAAAGTTTTCTTCCTTTCACCTATTTCTAGGTCTTTCTTATAATGTTTTCCTATCTCTTCTTTGAGTTTCGTTTCTTCATAATAATTGCTATTATTATACCTCAATTTAGCGTATTCTTCAATGTTATTAGGGATTTCAGTAGGTATTATCTTCTTTAACTGATTATATTCGGCTATAAGCTCATTATATTTCATTTCAGTTAGGTAAGTTATGGTACTTCTACAATAATGAAAATGATTATTGATAGGAGGTAAATTAGCTCCTACCTCTAGTCCTTTAATTGTATAAAGAACATCTCTACCATCATCAGCACTATATCTATAAAATCTATTCCAATCATTTACATAGAATAACATTCCATTCATACCATCACACATCTTAGTTGTCTTTTCATCTATCTCAGCAATAAATCTAGCTCTAAGTTTCTTTTGTCCTACATCTTCACCAGCTTTTAATAAAGACTTACTAGCTATTTCCACTACTTGGCTGTCTAAAGCACCGCTAGTTTTATCACCATTTATAGAAATATATCTATTTTGTTGTTTCTTAACTATATTTTTGAATACATCATCTTCAATATTAGGCTTTTTATTTTGCTGTAATTGGATAGTAGCTTGTCTTTCTATTTCTTGAGCATTAGTTAAAGCTAACGCTTCAATATAAGTTATCCAGCTACTACCCTTTACATTAGGCAAGCATAACATCGACCATATATATTCCCAAGTCAAGCTCCACTTTTTCTTTTTAGTAGGCTTTATTTCTTCAATACCCTGTCTATATAAGTCTTGTCCTATTTCAGTAAATAAGACTTGCTCATATTCGTCTAACTGATTTCTTTCTTTGATATAAGCTCCCCACAATAATATATCTAACATTTCTTGATTAGTAATATATCTTTTCCTAATCAATTCATTTACCATATATCCAAAATATCCATTCAATATATTGGATTCTTTCCACTCTTCTATAATCCTAAGTAGTTTCTTCTTTTTATTACTAGATATAGGTTTATTAAGGTCAGTATATTCAAAATCTATGCTATTGAATATATCTTGGATTCTATCTTGTGTTTTAGAACTTATTTTTTTATATATTTTAAGATAATCTCTTAATTTCATATCAGTATAACACCAGCGGTTATCTAGGATAGTTTTATTATCCATTATATATCACCTACTTTTCTTTCATTTGAACTTCGGTAGCTCCTTTTCCTTTGTTAGAAATAGGATTATTGGAGTTATCATTGCTATTAGAATCCTCACCATTTTCTTTATTATCTTCATCATTACCACCTTTTCCAAAAGATTCAATCTTTTTCATATTTTCTTCTAGGTTTTCTTCACTTTGAGTTTTCATCTTCTCAATTTCACTAGAAGCGTCTAACTCATCAGGTAATAGATTGATAACTGATTCATCACAAATAAGTCCTCTAAGTGATAAAGCTCTTGTGGTTTCAGCTTGTTTGTCAGTAGGCATATTTCTTTGTAGCTTTATTTTTAAATTTCTAAAATCATAATTAGTTCCTTTTTTTAAGTTGATTCTATTAGTAAATGCTTCCCACATAGCTAATAATTCTTTTCTTAAAGACTTATCTAGGTATGCTACTGATTGTTCAAGTGGAAAGAATTTCTTTTCTAGTGCTGAACTATTATCCGCATTAGTAAATCCTAAATCATTTACATTAGGGCAATTACTAATCATAAATATTAAATCTATAAGGGTTTTCTTATAGTTTTGTAAAGCACTATCATTGATATTCTTTTCTACCCATTCAATACTTCCTCCCTCACCAGCATAAAAGACAGGAGCTTGTAATACAACTTCATCTTCTTTTTGTCTTTTAATATTAGGAATCCATATTGTTTCTCCGTTTTCATCATATACAATTTCTTCTTGTTCTACTTGTATGACATTTCCCTCATCATCAGTTTCAACATCACCAAATTCATCAACCTTATCTACGAGCTTCTTTTCTCTTTTTTCAATAAGAGTTTCTTCTTTTGGCTCGTATCCTGTCACCATAAGTTTAGCGTCATCATTGTATTGGAAAGTATTTTTAGAGTTATTCATTACTCTTTCATAAGCACATATACAAGACTTAGCTAATTCAAAACAAGCTAATCCATCAGGATTTTCTATTGCTATACACGGAACACAGCCCCAGCTAATAGTTTCTCTAGCCTCTTCATCTTCATAAAAGTCCTCAGCTTGTAGCTTACTATTTTTAAAGTAATATCTAAATTCTTCAGTAGTCACTAATACAACATCATACTTTTCACCAGTAGCGTCAGTTTCTTCCCAATGTCTTAGCAATCCTATTTTCTTAACAGGTGTAGAAAAATCATATAAAGCTATAGTTTGTCTAGGGTCAGTATTAGCATAAACTATTTCATTATCTTCATTTTCATAAAAAATACCATAGCCAGCTGTCATATCAACATAATCTTGTACTAACTTATAATAAAAATAAGGGTCATCATTATAGTCCCTTATAAAATCAATAAATACTTGATATTCTTTTCTATCGTTGTCAGTTTTATTAAATATCTTATCAAATAATTTCTTTAAAATATTTTGTTTTTCCTCCGTAGGCATTTCTTCTACTTGATATATAGGTGCTTTACCACCCATATAACCACTAATCATATTAGATACTACTGATTCAAAACCTACTTTAATATTAGTATCATTTGTAGCCACTAAATCAAAAGTATGTCTTTTTCTATTCTTCATTTCATATAACTTTTTTCTTTTTTCCCATTCAGGTTTAGCGTCTTTTAATATAGAAGCTATATTGTCGGGATTGATTATATATTCTTTATTATATTGTAGCATAACTCATTCCTCCTTTACGCTGGTTTAGTGCTACCAAAAGACGACCCTTTTTCACCAACGGTCTTGTCATATATTCCAGCTAACACATCAGGTCCATCATCGTGAGCATTTTTACCTTTCTTTTGATATCTAGTAATGTGTTTATAAAATTCTTCCCATCTCTTAGCCCAGTTAAATGGAAAATGGATATGTTCCATAACCCAATATGAACTAGATAAGATTCTTGATTGTTTATTAGCTGTTTGAGTAAATGGTTTAATAACACATTTATTTGACTTGTACTTTTCTTTTAATATTCTCTTAACATTTCTAGCAAATCCTCGTCCACCATTATTGGATTCAATATAAGCTAGATTAACATTATTTCTAAATAATAAATCAGCACATTCATTTTCAGTTATTTCCATTCCCTCATCAGTAAATAAAACATCTATAATATAAGGCTCTTTATTAAGCAATCCATATACAATAGCACATAAAAAATCATCTCCGTCATCAGCTGTATCAACATACGCATATATTGTTCCAAATCCGGGATTGACTTGATATGTTTTAAGATTCTTATATAATCGACCTTTTTCATCGACACATATTTGATTGTAGTTAGCTTCAGCAATATCCTTATTCATATTCTTTATTTTGAATAGATAGTCTTTCTTGCTTAATACTTCATCACAAAGCATTGTTCCATCATCTTGAACAGCTTTATAGTTGATATGAATACAATCATCTTCATATTCTCTTAATATATACCCAGCTAAGTCATTTGTAGCCCATCTAGTCATAACTACTATTATCTTGAATCCTGTTTCAGTTCTTTGTAGCATTGTATCAGTAAACCAAGTTTGATGTTCTTCTAATAGTAGTTCATTATAAGCTTCTTTGGCTGTCTTGATTAAGTCATCTATAATCATTAGTAAACAACCAAATCCTGTAGCTGTACCTTTAGGAGAAGTTGCTAAATAATTGGCTTCTTCATTTCCCTCTAAAGCCCACTTTTTCATAGAAGCTTCACCATATTTAACTTTTACATTATGAAATACTTTACCAAAGATTCCATCTTCTTCTTGTATAGCGTCCCTTACAGCTTTAGCAAAAGTTCCGGATAGTATTTCATTATAACTACCTGTCATTATCTTATAATGGATATTTCTACCTAAACACCATTGAACAAATAATGTAAGAGTTCTACTCTTTCCGTGTCTAGGAGGCATATTAACAACTAATACTTTTTTTGGTGAATCTAAAAAAGCTTGCAACTGATAGCAAAACTCTTTTAAATATGTCCTACTCTCCATATAGAAGTCAGGAGCTTTTAACTTACAATATTCCCAAAAACTACGCCTAGCTAATTCATATTTTGCCTGTTCTCTTACATACTCAGGTATTATCATCTCTAATCACCAGCCAATTTTCGTAATTCTTCCTCACTTAAATTAGCATACGGATTGATTATGTTATTAGTTATGTTTGGAGCTTCATCTTTAAACATTCCTAAATACTTGCCTAGTAGTTCAAGAGCTTTCATCTTATCATAGGTTTCTACAGCAAAGCCTGATTGTGTCTTTTTATATCCAGCTATTACTTTTCTAGTAGTTTCATCTAACTCACTTGTTTGAGTAAATATAACATTATCTTCGAAGTATTCTTTCTTAGTTCCGTCTTTATCATCTTGTAGCATTATTCTATTTCTAACATTTTGACTAATCTTAGTTCTATCAGTAAATGCTATAGCTGTGAGCTCTTTTACTATATCTTCTATAGTCACTATAGCCTTTTCTTCTACTTTCGATTGTAGCTCTTCTATGTATTCTTTTACCATAACATTTCTTAACAATCTACTAGCACCAGCCATAGCTGTTTCTTCTTTCTTGCAAGTCTTATATACACTTAGATAAGCTTGTGTACCATTCATACCTAATTCAAGATACTTTTGGCAAAATAGCTTTTGTTGATTACTTAAAGAGGTCATTATCCATCACCTCCAGCTAGAAGTTCAGCATACTTCTTATCATTACATTCTTTTAGAGCATTAGCCATAGCAACCGCTAAAGATTCTTTTTGTTTTGGTGATTCAACGCCTAAATCAATTCCTATAGTCAATTCATCACTTTTAATAGCTTTTACTTCTTTAAATACATCTAACATCTTTTCAAATTGTAAAGCTATCCAATCCGTCATTTCTTCATTTCTAGCCCAATCTTTAAAACTATTTTGCCACAAACCACTTTCATATAAAAAGGCGTGTACTATTTCGTGCCTTAATGTCTTTCTTTGCCATAATTCTAGGTCTTCGTAGCTTTCACCATCTTGTATTAACTTTTTTACTACAATCTTTTTTATAGTAAAATCAGCGTACCCGTCAGCGTCTTTTAATATTGGATAGTCTTTTTCTTCGGCGTCCATTACTATTTCGTATTCCGTTCCTAGTATTTTTACTTTCATATCTAGCACCTAGCCTTTCTTTCTCTATTTCCTCATCACACTTTTTATTTCTAGGACATAGCTTACAGCTTCCGCTATATCTCATACACAACCACAATGTATTCTTTTCTTTCATAGACTATCTTTTCCTATCATTTCTTTTATTTAGCCAATCTATGATTTCATCTATATAATTGAGTGCAATTACCCCTCCACAAAATATACTCATTCCTAATAAGAATAAAATCTTTATTATTGTTTCAATCATAATCATCACCCACTTTTTAATCACATAAAAGGAGCTATTTCTAGCTCCACTCTTTTTTGTTGATAACATCAACGAATAAAAAGAATAAAAAGGACGGGTGTACAAAGAATCGAACTTCATATACACCGCTTTCATTACTTACTAACGATGTGTTTTTCCTTTAAACTACCACCCATATTTAATCAAATAAAAAATAATTATGATTGTTGATTCATTCAGCTATCATAATTATTTCATTTTACTATATTATATCATTATATTTTCAGTAGTCCATACAGCACTTTTTCAGCCATTTTTCAATTTTTATAATTCATTCATAAAAGTATCAGGAAATATATATACCTTTAATTTATTTATAAGTTCTTTCTTATTCATACTTATAGTCCCTACTGAGCAATCTAACTCCTCAGCTATTTCCTCTATAGTCATTTCTTTAAAATAATACATTGGAATAATCTCATACCATTTATTATCTTCAATTTTCTTTAGAGCATTATTAACTAGCCTTACTTGTGACTTTGCCTTTACTGATATTTGCTTCAATTCACTTATTCTAGTTTCTAGTGTTTCATCACCATAAATATAAGTGGCGTCCCTCTCATTTAAAACAAGAGTATTTGATTTAGCTGGAGCTTTAGGTATATCTTCTATTTCCTTTTCTAATTGCTTTACTTCATCATCTATCAACTTTATAGCCTCTGGTAAAACATTTAAACTATATAATATCTTTTCCGTACTCTTATAAGATGATTTAGGATTCTTTAATAACTTCTTACTTTTTAATTCTTCCAGTACCTTTTTTACTATCTCATTTTTAGTTTCTTCCTCCATTAACTATTCACCTCCATATCTAGCTTTAATTGTTCCTTATCTTTAGGAATCATAATATTTAAGTTTAATGGGTCATTTATATAATGGCTTTCTCTTTCATTCAAATTGCTTATAGGACATATTTCTATTACTTCAAATAAATAATCACATATATTATCTATATTAAATCTTTCAGTTTTTAAATGTTGTCCCCATCTAAATATTGGTACATATTTTGTTTGACCTATATAAAACTCTCCTGTTGATTTTTTAGATATTTTATATATAAATCCATCATTATAATTAGAAAAAGATTCTTTGGTAATAAATTCATCAACATAGTTGTTTCCATTTTTATTTTGTTCTTCTTGCTTTAATGCTTCACAATGTTTATCTTTACATTCCTGAGAGCAATAATAATATTTATTATCAGTTTTCTTCCCAATACCAATATAGTGATATGTTTGATATAAATTGTATGGAGTGCTAAATACATCATTAAAGACTTCTTTATTACAATAATCACATTTATAGCTAAGTATTTGAGATTTAGAATTATCATATTTATTATGATATACAACCGAGCAATATTGGAATCCTATTGGAACATTTT
>CANORX010000029.1 GCA_947569225.1 uncultured Clostridia bacterium | reverse complement strand
AAAAAAAAAAAACAAACAAAAAAAACAACAAAACAAAATAAAATTACAAACTCTATAAAAAAATCAATCACAAAAAATGTTTGGTGTGGATTATATTATACCTGATTTTAATTATTTAATTCAGAATAAGAAAAGAATAGTGGGTTTGTTTGTTAGTCATGCTCATTATGAGAATATAGGAAGTATTAATGATTTGATTAAGGCAATTCCTGATTTACATGTTTTTGCAACAAATTATGCTTCTAAAGTTATTTTAATAGAAAATATGGAATCTGATGTTAAGATTAAGAATATGCATGTTATTAAACCACATAGAAAGATAGATTTTAAAGAGTTTAGTATATTTCCTTTTAGTGTGACTCATTCAGCACCTGAGAGTGTAGGTTATAGTATTAATACTAAAAATGGTAGTATTGTTTATATGGCAGATTTTGTTGTTGATTCAACTAGTCATGGTTTTTATGATATGGATTTGGGTAAGCTTGCTTATATAGGTAAACAAGGTGTTTTACTTTTGATGAGTGAGAGTGTTTTTGCAGAGAAACAAGGGTTTACTAGTCCTAATCATAAGTTAGAAAAGTATTTTAAAGATGTTGTTTCTAAAGCTGATGGTAGAATTATTTTTAGTATTTTACCTCTACATTTGTTAACTATTCAAAATATTTTTGATGCTTTAAATGGTACAGGAAGAAAAGCAGTTATTATGGGGAAATATTTACATAATATTATAGATATGGCAACTCGTGAAGGGTATTTAAATATAAATAAAGATGCAATTGGAGATTTGTCTAATTTAAAAGATGATAATTCTGTTATATTTGTTTGTAATGATAGAGAGATGCCTTATTATAATCTTTCTCGTATTGTTAATGGTTATGATAAATATGTTACTTTAAAGAGTAGTGATACTATTTGTTTTGCAGATCCTAGTTATGATGCGATAGAGCTTACAAGTGTTAAACTTAAAAATGATATAGCTGTTAAGGGCGCTAGTATTTGTGATGTTCCTAAGAATAAGAGTGTTAGGTTACATGCTTCTAGTCAAGATTTGATGTTAATGGTTAAGTTATTTAATCCTAAGTATTATATGCCAATTAAGGGAGAGTATAGGTATCAGGTAAAGAATGCAGAGCTTGCTATTCAAGTTGGAATGGATAAGAGTAATATTTTGTTAAAAGAAAATGGGGATGTAGTTACTATTGTAGATGGGGAGTTAAAGGAAAGTTTAGATCATATTAAGGTTGATGATATTTTAATAGATGGTAAGTCTAGTAATGATGTTGGAGAGTTAGTTCTTAAGGATAGAGAAATGCTTGGGAATAATGGTCTTATTTTGATAAGCGCTACTGTTGATAAGAGAAATAAGCAGATTAAGAATGGACCAGAGGTTTTAACTAGAGGATTTATTTATGTTAAAGATAATTTAGATTTGATTGAAGAGATTAAGAGTAAGAGTTTAGATATTATAAAGGAAAATACTCATAATGGTAAGTATGCAGATTATGCTAAGATAAGGACAGATATTAGGGAACAGGTAGGTACTTTTCTTTATAAAAAGACTGAAAGTAAACCAGTTATTTTGACAGTTATTCAAGAAATGTAGGTGATTAAATGTGATTTATCTTGATTATAGTGCGACTACTCCAGTTATAGATGAGGTACTTGATTCTTATGTCAGAGTTACTAGAGATTATATAGGTAATGCTAATTCTATTCATAATTTGGGTGTTAGGTCTAAAGAGTTAATGCTTAAGGCTACTAAACAGATTGCTAATTATTTGGGTTGTAATTTTAATGAAATTATTTATACAAGTGGCGCAAGTGAAAGTAATAGTATGGCTATTAAAGGTGTGGCACTCAAGTATGAGGGTCGTGGTAAACATATTATTACTAGTAAGCTTGAACATAAGAGTGTTTTAGAGACTATGGATTATTTGGAGAGTAAAGGTTTTGAAATCAGTTATTGTCCTTTAACTAAGGATGGGTCTATTGATGTTATTGAGCTTGAAAAGTTGATTCGTGAGGATACTATTTTGGTTAGTGTTTGCGCGGTTAATAGTGAGGTCGGATATAAGGCACCGATTAAAACTATTAGGCAAATTATTAATAAGAAGAATAAGAAAACTATTTTTCATAGTGATATGACTCAGGCTTTAGGAAAAATGAAAATAAATTTGTCAGATGTGGATTTAGCCAGTTTTTCTTCTCATAAGATTTATGCTCCTAAGGGAATTGGGATATTATATAAGAAAAATGGATTAGTTTTAGAGCCTTTGATTTTTGGGTTTACTGAGAATGCACCTTTTAGAGGTGGTACTCCTGCTTTACCTTTGATTGTTAGTTTTTCTAAGAGTGTTAGAATTGCACTTGAAAATTTGGAATCTAATATTAAAAAAGTAGAAAAACTTAGAGATATTTTACTAAATGGATTTAAGGCTGTTAATGTTCATGTTAATTCTAATAATCAGTGTGTTCCTCATATTTTTAATTTAAGTTTACTTAAGATTAAAAGTGAAACTTTCGTTAGAGCACTTGAAAAAGATGAGGTTTATATTAGTACTACTACTGCTTGTTCTAGTTTGGAAGCTAGTACAGTTTTGAAAGCTATTTATAATGAAGAAGATATTAATACTACTAGTATTAGGATAAGTATTAGTCCGTATACTACTGAAAATGAGATAAGTGAGTTTCTTAGAGTGTTTTATAAGGTTTATGATGAATTACTTTTAAAGAAGTAATTCTTTGTGATTTTGTTTAGAGTGAGTGTGAAGATATGAAGAAAGTTATTATGATTAAGTACGGAGAGTTGACTACTAAGAAAGATAATAGAAATTTTTTTATAAATACTTTGGTTAAGAATATAGAAAAAGTTTTGTCTTCTTTTAATCCTGTTATTTTAAAAGATTATTTTAGAATGTTTATTAGTGTAGAAGATATTTATATAGATGAGTGTACAGATTTGTTGTCTAAAGTTTTTGGTATTTTAGAAGTGTGCATTTGTTATTTTAGTGAGGATAAGAGAATAGAGACTATTTGTGATATTTCAAAGAGTTTAGTTAGTAGTGGCGTTACTTTTAAGGTACAAACCAATAGAAGTGATAAGAGTTATCCTGTTCCTAGTATGGATATTAGTAGGAGTGTAGGTTCTTTTCTTTTAAGAAATGTTGATAATTTGAGTGTGGATGTTCATAATCCTCAAGTGTTAGTTAATGTTGAGATAAGAAAAGAAGGGGTATATATTTATAATAAAGGAATTAAGGGTTCTTGTGGATATCCTACAGGTTCTTTAGGAAAAGCCTTGTTGATGCTTAGTGGTGGAATTGATAGTGTGGTTGCTGGTTATTTAACTATGAAAAGGGGTGTGAGGTTAGATTTTTTGTATTTTGAGAGTTTACCTCATACTAGTTTAGAAGCTCGAAATAAGGTTATAGAGCTTGCTAAGGTTTTGAAAAAATATGGTAATAATGGGAAGTTATTAGTTGTTCCTTTTACTAAGATTCAAGAGAGTATTTATAGAGATTTAGATAATCAGTATATGATTACTTTGATGAGAAGGATGATGTATAGGATTGGGCAGAGAGTTGCTAAAAAGAGGAATTGTTTGGCTTTGGTTAATGGAGAGTCTATCGGGCAGGTTGCAAGTCAAACTTTAACTAGTATTAGGGTGGTTAATGATGTTACTAATTATCCTATTATAAGGCCTTTAGCTAGTTTTGATAAGATAGAGATTATGGATATGGCTAGAAAGATTGGAAGTTATGATATTAGTATTCTTCCATATGAGGATTGTTGTACTATTTTTGTTCCTACACATCCTGTGATAAATCCTAATTTGGATCATGCTCGTAGTGAAGAAGAGAAGTTTGATTTTAGTTTAATAGATGAGGCAATAGAAAATATTTTAATTATTGATTTAGATAAAGAAAGTGATGAAGAAGAGAATTATTTATAATACTCTCTTTTTTTGTATAATTTTTCTTGTTTTTGTCATAATAATAACAGGTGGTATTTATGAATAATTCAGATATAGGAAAATTTAAGATAGACTATGGGTATGAAAAGGTAGAAATAGATAAGTTAAAGATTAATTATCTTAGAACGGTTAGGTTTAAGATGAAAAAAAACTGATTTTTTATCAGTTTTTTTGTATTTATGTGAATTATTTTTGTCTTAATTTTAATGTGTTTAATTCTTTTGGAGAGATTATGTCACTCGCAAATTTTTTCATGAACTCTATAAATTCTTCTGGAGTGCTTCTATAAAATAGATTTGCTGTAGGGCTTTTTTCTATATCTATTGTGTTAAATGGAGGCGTGTTATATCCACTTGTTTTTTGGAAGTTAAAACCTCTTATAGTTGTAAATGTTCTTTTTAGACAACTTTTATCTGTTAATATAAATATTTCTTCTTCATTTTCAGGTACAATATTACTCTTTATATGAGTGTATTTGTATATTAATTCGTTATTTAAGTATATGTGACTTTCATAACTTTTTTTTGTTTCAGAATCATTGTTTATTATTACGTTTTTGTCCATAAAAATAAAATTTTCTCTAAATAGTATTTTTCTTGTTTCATTTATTTTTTCGTCATTTAGTTTTTTTGAAACTGTTATTTCTTGGAAATCTTCAAAACTAGGGTTTGCTGTTATTTTAAATGTAGTAATGCGCGTTTTTATTGTTATTTCGTTTTGTGATATTTCAATTTTTTTATTACTTATAAATATATTATCTTTAATAAAATTTATGAAAGATTCATTTCTTATTTTTTTTGTTATTAGATTTAATATTAGACTTAAGTTTTCGTTTTGTTTTGTTAATTGTAAATTAAAAATTTTAAACATAATTATTTTCCTTTCTTGCTTAAAAATATTATCATATTTTTATGTATATTTCAAATATTAATTTACATTATATTTATTTTGTAATAGAATAAGATTTATAAGGAGGTATGTATGTGGGTTTTTTGGCTAATTTTAATACTTGTTTTATCTTTTATTGAGTTTTCTACAGTTAATTTAGTTTCTATATGGTTTGTAGCTAGTGCGATTGTTTCTTTGATTTTGTCATTATTTGATGTTTCTTTTGTGGTTCAATTTGCTGTTTTTGTTTTATTTGGAGTAGTTCTTATGGTTTTGACTAAACCATTTCTACAAAGAGTTATTAAGCCTAGAGATATTAAGACTAATTATGACCGTGTTATTGGGATGGAAGGAATAGTTACTGAAGAGATTAGTAAGAATAAGATAGGTGAAGTAAAAGTAGATGGGAAAAGATGGAGTGCTATAAGTGAAGCGAATATTTTAGTTGGGGAGAGTGTGGTTATTAATTCTATTGAAGGAGTTAAGTTAAGAGTTCATAAACGAGATATGGAAGGAGTGAATTAGTTTATGCCAATTTTAATTGTTATTTTAGTTATTGTGGGAGTTATTTTAATTCCATGTGTTAAGGTAGTTCCACAAGCTAAGTCTTATGTTGTTGAGAGACTTGGTTCATATTATACTACATGGAGTAATGGTTTACATTTTAAGTTGCCATTTATTGATAGGGTTGCAAGTGTTGTGTCTTTAAAAGAGATTGTTAAAGATTTTGCACCACAACCTGTAATTACAAAAGATAATGTTACTATGCAGATAGATACTGTTGTTTATTTTCAGATAACAGATCCTAAGCTTTATACTTATGGAGTTGAGTATCCTATAAGTGCGATTGAGAATTTAACTGCTACTACTCTTCGTAATTTGATAGGAGAGTTAGAGTTAGATCAAACTTTGACTAGTAGAGATATTATTAATTCTAAGATGAGAAGTATTTTAGATGAGGCAACAGACCCTTGGGGGATAAAGGTTACTCGTGTTGAGGTTAAGAATATACTTCCTCCTAGAGATATTCAAGAGGCTATGGAAAAACAAATGAGAGCTGAGAGAGAAAGACGTGAGAAGATTCTTCAAGCAGAGGGAGAAAAGAAGTCTAGTATTTTAATAGCTGAAGGAGAAAAGGAAAGTGCTATTTTAAGAGCAGAGGCTGATAAAGAGGCTAAGATAAAACGTGCTGAAGGTGAAGCGGAAGCATTACTTAAGTTAAGACAAGCTGAAGCTGAAGGTATGAAGTTAATTAAAGAAGCTAAGGCAGACGATGCTGTACTTAAATTAAAGAGTTATGAGACTTTGTCTAAGTTAGCTGATGGACAATCTACTAAAATTATACTTCCAGCTGATTTATCTAATATAGCTTCTTTTGGTACAGTGTTAAAGGAATCTATGAAAGAAAAGAAATAAATTACCTTAGAATAGGTGATTTTTTCTTTAATTTAATAAGTTATTCCTTAGAAAAATGTGCAAATTATTGCAATTATTCATTAGAAATATGTGTAATCAATTATGATTATTCCTTAGAAAAATGTGAAAAGCGTTGATTAAATAATTGTTATAATGTATAATAAGAATAGAAAAGAGTGATAATATGAAAAGAAAAATATATCAAAGATTATTAGATTGGAAAAATGATTTTTCACATAATAAACCGTTTATGTTATTAGGTGCTAGACAAGTAGGGAAAACTTATATTGTAAGAGAATTTTGTAAAAATGAATTTGAAAACTTTATTGAAATTAATTTATTTAGACGTCAAGATATAATTGATTTATATAATGAGAGAAGTAATTCAGATGAAAAATTTGAAAAATTAAAATTTTTATTAGATTTTGATATAGAAAAAAAAGATACTGTTCTTTTTATAGATGAAATTCAAGAAAGTGAAGCACTTATATCAGAACTTAAATATTTTTGTGAAGAGCATAATAATGTTAGAGTAATAGTAGCGGGCAGTTTACTTGGAGTAAAATTAAAAAGAAGTAAATTTTCTTTTCCAGTAGGTAAAGTTTGGATGCATACAATGTATCCAATGGATTTTGAAGAATTTTTAATAGCTATGGAAAAAGAAAAATTGGTTGAAGAAATTAAAAAATGTTTTATTGATAACAAACCTATGTTAGGTCCTATTCATAAAAAAGCATTAGAATATTACAATTTATTTTTAATCACTGGTGGAATGCCTGAAAGTGTTAAAAATTTAGGTGATGTTTATCCTAATATAATTAATTATGATAAAAAAATATTAGAAAGTATTAAGGAGTCTTATTTTAAAGATATGGATAAATATGTTGTATCTAATATAGAATCTTTAAAAATAGAGAATACTTATAATTCTATTCCAACTCAATTGTCAAATTTATCTCATAAGTTTCAATATAATGTTATAGAAAAAAATGCAAGGTCTAGAGATTATGAATTAGCGTTAGATTGGTTAATTGCTAGTAATTTAATTTTAAAATGTTATCAAGTATCTAATCCACAAATACCTTTGGCAGGCTTTGTTAAAAATGATTTTTTTAAAATATTTTTAAGCGATGTTGGTCTTTTAGTAAAATTGTTAAATATTGATTATAAAGATATAATTATGAATAATATATCTTCATATAAGGGTATAATAGCTGAAAATTATGTTGCAAATCAATTGATAGTTAATGAATTTGATTTATATTATTGGGTGGATTCTACTTCAGAAGTTGATTTTGTTATTTACACAGATGATGGTATTATTCCTGTAGAAGTAAAATCTAGCGAAAATACTAAATCTAAAAGTTTAAATGTATATATTAATAAATATAATCCTAAGTACGCTATTAGAATAAGTAGTAAGAATTTTGGGTTTAAGAATAATATTAAATCAGTACCTTTATATGCAGTGTTTTGCATTAATAGAAGTACAATAACACAATTTTAATATCAATAACTCCAAATAAGTCATTAAAAAATTGATTTTTTTGGAGTTATGTTGTATATTTGTAATAGGTGATTATAATATGAGAAGAAATAGAATGGATGATCTTATTAAATGGAAAAATAAAGAAAAAAGAAAACCTTTACTAATATATGGTGCTAGACAAGTTGGTAAAACTTATTTAGTAAGTGAATTTGGAAAAACTTATTTTGATGATATGATTTATGTTAACTTTGAAAAAAATGATATAGTAAGTAATATGATAAACGAAGATATAACACCAGAATTTATTATAAAAAATTTGGAAGTTATATTTGAAAAGAAAATTGATAAAGATAAAACTTTGATATTTTTTGATGAAATACAAAGAAATCCAAGAGCTTTAACTTCATTAAAGTATTTTTGTGAAGAAGCATCTGAATATCACATTATAGGTGCTGGAAGTTTATTAGGTGTATATATAAATGAAAAAGATTATTCTTTTCCAGTTGGAAAAGTGGAATTACTCACTATTTATCCTTTATCTTTTGAAGAATTTTTATTTAATACAAATAATAAAATTTTATTAGATGAAATAAGAGAATGTTTTATTACTAATAAAGCTATGTCTTCAGTAATGCATACGAAAGCAATGGATTTATATTATGATTATTTGGTAGTTGGTGGTATGCCAGAAATTGTACAAGATTATATTAATAATAATTCATTTATAAGTGCTAGTGATTTACAATATACTATTTTAGAATCTTATAAAAATGATATTATTAAGTATTGTGAAAATAAACAAGAAGCAAGTAATATATTAAGTACTTTTGATTCTATTCCTAATCAATTAGCTAAAGATAATAAAAAATTTCAATACAAATTAATTAAAAAAGGTGGAACTAGTAGTATTTTTGGTGAAAGTATTGATTGGTTAGTTAATGCTGGTATAGTAAATAAATGTGTTAAAGTAAAACCTTTTATTCCTTTAAAGATGAATGAAGAGATAGAATCATTTAAGATTTATATGGGAGATACAGGATTATTAATAAAATCTAGTAATTATCCTATATATTTAATTAAATCTCTTGATCAAGTTAATGAAGTAATGATTGGTATGATTACTGAGAATTATGTTCAAGAAGAATTTAAAATAAATGATTTAAACTTAAATTATTGGAAAAATAATTATGATAGTGAAGTGGATTTTATTTTGCAATCTAATAATGGGCTTATTATTCCT
>CANORX010000028.1 GCA_947569225.1 uncultured Clostridia bacterium | reverse complement strand
ATGTCTTACAAGGAAACAAAATAGAAATAGATGGATTAAATGAAGATATAACCTATGAAAGTATGTGTGGGCCATGCTACTTAAAAAAAGTACTACACAAAAATTTGGAGTGAAAATATGATATTATCTGGTTTGAAAATAGAAGAAGAAGTTAAAAATGGAAAAATAACAATAGACCCATTCAACAAAAATGACATAAATCCAAATAGTTATAACTACACATTAGGAGATTATATTAAAGTATATGTAAATGACATATTGGATAGTAAATGTAAACAAGAGGTAAAAAAAGTGCCTATACCTGACGAAGGATTAGTCCTTGAACCTAACAAAGTATATTTAGGATATACAAATGAAATAATTGGAAGTGACTACTATGTACCCACAATAACAGGCAGAAGTTCCACAGGAAGATTAGGATTATTTGTACAAATAACATCTGACTTAGTTGACGTCGGATTTACAGGAAGACTTACACTACAGATGCATGCAACACAACCAGTAAAAATTTACAAAGGGATGAAAATTGGACAAATAATGTTTTGGAAAATATATGGTGATGTAGAATTATACAAAGGAAAATATCAAAACTCAAAAGAACCAAGAGAAAGTGAAGTATGGAGGGATTTTAAATGATTTACTTATTAAGACATGGATTAGATGATGAAAGATTTATCGGAGGCCATAGTGACGTACCATTAATACAAGAAGGAATAAAACAAGTAGAAAAAGCCACAGAATTTATAGTAAATAACCACTTAGAAATAAACAAAATATATACTAGTGACATAAAAAGAGCAAAAGAAACCGCACAAATTGTTAATAAATATTTAAACTTAGAAATCAAAGAAAAAACTTACCTAAGAGAATTAGACAAAGGTGACCTAACAGGAAAAAGTATTGAATATGTAGAAACACATTATAAAGAATACTTAGGACTTAAAAACATACACAAAAAATATCCTAACGGAGAATCAATGTTAGAATTTTATGAAAGAATAAAAAAACACTTAAATCAAATATTAAAAGAAGACAAAACACTTATAATAACTCACAGAGGAGTAATAAACATGATATACTTCATTTTAAACAATGAAGAAGTAACACTAGACAAAACAAAATTTGGAGTTGAGCATGCATCAATACATGAATACAATCCTAAAAGAAAACTAATCAAAAGAATATATTAAAAAACACAAAATAAGAGATTAACTCTCAATATTTGTGTTTTTATTTTCTAATTTCTTTTCTTTAAAAGTATCTTTAGTCTCTAAAATCATAGGCATTATAATAGGTCTTCTACCAGTAGTCTCAATAATATAAGAATTAAGCTCCAAAATAATCCTATTCTTTAAATCAGTAATATTAAAATTATTTTTATGTAATTCACTTATAGTAATAGTCTTAACTTTACTTTGAATATTACCAAGTAATTCCTGATTCTCATTAACAACAACGAACCCACGTGTAGTAACATTAGGATCTATTAACAATCTACGTCTATTAGAATCGATATTAATAATAACAATAAGAACTCCATCAGTACTCATTATCTTTCTATCTCTAATAACAGTCCCACCAATATCGCCAATTCTCTTTCCATCAACATAAATATCATTAATAGGAATACTTCCCGCTACTCTAACTCCATCTTTAGAAAGAGCAAGCATATCACCATTTTTTAATACAAAAGTATGATCCTCTGGAATATCACATTGAATAGCAAGATCAGCATGTGCCTTTAACATCCTATACTCTCCATGTACAGGCATAAAATACTCAGGCTTTAAAAGCCTTAACAATAACTTTAAGTCATCTTGCTTACCATGACCACTCGTATGAATATCAGCTTCACTAGAAGTAGTATAAACCTTAGCCCCCTTCAAATATAGTTTATTAATTACTCTATTAATACTCATAGCATTTCCTGGAATAGGTGAACTAGAGAAAATAACAGAATCCTCAGGCATCAAAGTAATATTAGAATCAATTCCATTAGCAATCCTACTAAGAGCTGCAAGAGGTTCTCCTTGACTACCAGTACATAATAAACAAACATTCTCAGGTTTACTCTTATTAGCCTCATCACTAGTAATAAAAATACTCTTATCCTTAATTAATCCACAACTCTTAGCAATCTCTATACTATTTGCCATACTTCTACCAAAAACAGCAATCTTTCTATTATTCTTACGACAAGTCTCAATAATATGAATAACTCTATAAATATTTGAAGCAAACGTAGCTAAAATAATTCTTCCCTTACATCCTCTAATAATATCACCAAGAGCCTCATCCACTTCACTTTCACTAACTGAAAAACCTGGAACTAAAGCATTAGTAGAATCACTCATCAAAACCTTAACACCCTCTTCACCAATCCTAGCAATTTTACCCAAATTAGCCATCGGACCTATAGGTGTTAAATCAAATTTAAAGTCACCTGTAGTAACAATACGCCCATTGGGGGTCATAACACTAATTCCAAAACTATCAGGAATCGAGTGAGTAGTTCTAAAAAACTCAATCTTAAAATACTTAAACTCTGGTTTCATATCTTCATCTATAATAACTATATTTTTATAAGCTACACCTCTATCTTCAAGCTTATTCTTAATAAGTTCACTAGCAACCTTAGGAGCATAAATAATTGGAATATTAAGATGATTAAGAACATAAGGAATACCACCAATATGATCCTCATGCCCATGAGTTATAAACAGTCCCTTTATCTTACTCTCATTTTCCTTCAAAAAAGTATAATCAGCTAAAACATAATCTATACCTAAAAGATCATCTTGTGGAAACATAACTCCCGCATCAATTATAACTATTTCTTCTTTATGCATAATAGCATACATATTCTTTCCAACTTCACCTAGTCCGCCCAAAGCGAACACAAAAGTCTCATTATCTTGTGTTTTCATAAATTAATTCCTCCAATTTCTAATAAAAGAAAATTTCTAATAAACCAATTATACTATAAAAAAGAAAAAAAGTCTATAGCCTTAAAAACTGGATAGTGTATAATGGTTTCGGAAACACAAAAAAAGAACATCTGATATAATTATATTAATCAAAAAAAGAAATCAGGTGTTCATATGAATATAATATCACAAAAATTTACAAATGTCTTGAAAAATAGATTAAAAAATAAAATTAATGTGTTAATTGTTTTATTGATGAAATTGTAAAGAGTTTTACTTCACAAGATTCTAATAAGTATCTTACTCTTATAGCTGATGCTAATCGTCTTTCTATTAATCTAATTAAAGATATTATTATTGAAGTTATTAATGAGTTTGATGTTTCTTATAGAGATTCTACTCTAAGAAAGTGTAAGTACTATGTGAATAAAAAAGATGTAACTAGAACTATCACTACTATTATTGGTGAAATAACTATTACTAGAACTTACTATGAAGATAAGTCTAGCAAACAAAAATTCTTCTATATTGATGAATTGTTAAATCTTCCTAAATACGATCACTATGACCCTGTTGTTAAAGGTCTTGCTATCAAAGAATCTTTCTACTCTAATCAATCTCAAGCTGGAAGAATTATTGGTGAAAGGATTGCTAATATTCAAGAGTTAACTAACAAGGATACAACCATGTTTTCTATTCCAAGACAAAGCATTAATAATTGGATTAAAAGTTGGAATGTTAATATTCATTATGATAAGAATAAATCTACTCCTAGAACTTTATATATCATGGGTGATGAAAAATATATTGGCTGTCAAGACTTAGATGGTGATATTATGGGTAAAGCTTTTGTTGTTTTCGAAGGTGTTAAAGAAGTAAGTAAAGGTAGACGTGCTCTTATCAATAGACATGTATTTACTTGTTACTCTACTCATCCTTGGGAAGAGCTATTAGATAGACTTATAGAGATATATGATTATGAGCAAATTAAAGAAATCTATGTGTTATCTGATGGTGGAAATTGGTTAACTGCTGGTATAAGTGAACTAAAACTAGAAACATTTCAAAAAGTACAACACTTACTATGTTTATTTCATTACAAACAAGCAATTAATCATATTACTACTGTTAAAGAAGAAAGAGTTGAAATATTTAATTCATTTATTAATGATAGAAGAAAAGACTACAAAGATAAACTTAACACTTATATAAATAAACATCCTCATAAGAAAGATACTATAGAGAAAAAAATAACATACTTATTAAACCATTATAAAGCTGCTAAGCACATGATATCTTCTTCTATTGGTTCATCTATGGAATCTCATATTTCTCATTTCATTGCTTCTACTTTTGCTTCTAGACCTAAAGGATATTCTGTAAAAAATATTAATAAATACTTTATGCTTAATGATGCTAAAATAAATGGAATAAATATTTTTAATACTTATCTACAAACTTATGATAAAGGTGAAGAAGTAATAGAATATAACGAAATAAGAAATGAAACTTCAACTATTAAAAAGAAGGGATATCTTCCAATAGTTTCTATACCATATCTAAATAGTTCTTCAGTTACTACAAACATATTCAACAAACTTTCATATTTTTCTGAATTAAAAAATACAACTAAAATTATTTAAAAAGAGAGAATATACTTTCTCTCGAATATGTTTCATTATATCAATTGTAACTTATTTGTTAAATTTTCCGAAACTTCTTGATTCTAACAATAAACACTAAAAACAAAGTGTTTACCTACATCTTAAGCTTCAAAGCTTCTAGATTATTAATCTTTTTATAAATATCAACTATCTCATCAAAATCAACATTTCCCTTAGAAATCCAATTAAAATACTTATCAAAATACTTACTAAAAATGAAACATCTAACATTATTAGTAAAAAACAAATCAACAACATTTCTGTTTTTAACATTAGAAACATAACTAAAACCAAACTTACAAATCAAAACATGTTCTAAATTGTTAATAAACCTATCATTATCAACAACGATTCTCCTAACCACATAAGAAACTATCTTAAAAACATCTTCCTGACTCATTCCATCTGGTCTAACTAAAAAAGAAGAAGGTTGAATAGTAGCCATATCATAACCATCAAAATACTTTACAGAAAAAAGTCTATAAACATTAACATTATTAACATCACTAAAACAATCTAAAATACACTTATTATTCATAATAGACTGTAAATAATCATTAAAATCTAAATTAAAATTACTTCGTAAAAACTTAAAATAACCAATATACAACCTTAATAATTTGTATATATTAATCATAAAAAATATCGTCTCCTTTAAAAAAACAAAGAACATTATACAATAAAAAAAATTAAATGTCTAGTAGAATAAAAACTAACGTGATATAATTATCGTGGTGATATAAGTGAAAATATTTGATAAAATAAAAAAAGTATTTAACATGAATGAAAAAGAAAACATAGAAAAATATGAAGAAGGACTAACAAAAACAAGAGATAACTTCATAAATAATCTTAACTTACTAGGAATAAAATACACGAAAATTGATGAAAAATTCTATGAAGAATTAGAAGAAATACTCATAATGGCAGACTTAGGAACAACAACAACCATGAAATTTATAGACAAACTTAAAAAAAGAGTAAAAGAAGAAAGCGTAGATAACTTTGAATACTTAAAAGAAATAATAGTAGACGAACTATTTCTAATATATGTAGGAAATGAACAACTAACAAGTAAAATAAACTATAACAAAGAAGGACTCACAACAATATTATTTATAGGAGTAAATGGAGTAGGAAAAACAACAAGCATAGCGAAACTCGCTTCAAAAATGAAAAAAGAAGGCAAAAAAATAATGATAATAGGCGCGGACACCTTCAGAGCAGGGGCAGTTGAACAAGCAAAAATATGGGCTAGTAAATTAGGAGTAGAATTTTGTGGAAATGACCAAACGGATCCAGCAAGTGTAGTATATAAAGGCCTAGAAGAAGCAACAAACAAAAATTGTGACGTAGTATTAATAGACACTGCAGGAAGACTACAAAACAAAATAAACCTAATGAAAGAACTAGAAAAAATAAGCAAAGTAATAGAAAAACAAACAGGAAGAAACATAGACGAAACACTACTAGTAATAGATGCATCTACTGGTCAAAATGGAATAAGTCAAGCAAAAAACTTTAAAGAAATATGTGAAATAACAGGAATAATACTAACAAAACTAGACGGCACAGCAAAAGGTGGAATAGTACTATCAATAAAAGACAACGTAAACATACCAGTAAAATTTGTAGGATTTGGAGAAAAAGAAGAAGACATGGTTGCCTTTGACATAGAAAACTACATCTATGGATTATTTAAGGAGTGGAATTAAATGGAAACAAACGAATTAATATATGATGGATATGTAAAAATATATAATTGCAAAAGAGAAAAAAACGGAAAAAAAGAAGCATACACAAAAGTAGCATTAAGAGGAGCTTCAGCAGGAATAGTAATAAACGAAGAAGGAAAAATGGCACTAGTAAGTCAATATAGACCAATACTAGGAAAAAACACATTAGAAATACCAGCTGGAACATTAGACAAAAACATAACAAAACAAGAAATAATAATAGAAGAATTAGAAGAAGAATGTGGAATAAATAGAAATAATATAATAAGTATAACAAAAGACCCAATAATAACATACAACATAATTGAAAACATGTCAGACGGAGAAATGAACATATACCTAATAAAAGTAAAAAGCATTGACTCTAAACCACAAGAAACAGACGACGTAGAAGAAGTAAACTTTTATAGCCTAAATGAAATAGAAGAATTAATAAAAAACAGAACAATAACAGACCCTAAAACACTAATAGCTTTTTACATGTATAAGGATATGATTTAATGGAAGAAAGAGAAAAAATAATAAAACTATATGACTTATATAAAAACTTACTAACAGAAAACCAAAAAAAATGTTTTGAATATTACTACTTTGAAGACTTATCGCTGAGTGAAATATCAGAAATACTAAACGTAAGTAAATCATTCATAGGAAGAACATTAAATAAAATAGAATATAAACTAAAAGAATATGACGAAGCACTAAAAATTTATGAAATATATAAAAGTGTAGAAAAAATAAAACAATCTACCAAAGACACAGAAACAAAAAATGAATTAGAAAACTTATTTTAAAAAATAAAAAATAAATAAACAAAGAGGTGAAAAAATATGTTTGATTTTTTAGAAGGTAAACTAGACAATATAATATCAAAAGTAAAAGGATATGGAACAATAACAGAAGAAAACATAAGTGAAATGGCACGTGAAATAAGACTTGCCCTTTTAGAAGCAGACGTAAACTATAAAATAGTAGGAGAATTTGTAAACAATGTAAAAGAAAAAGCACTTGGAGAAGAAGTTAAAAAAAGCTTAAAACCAGGCGAAATGTTTGCAAGCATATTAAGAAATGAACTAATAGACTTACTTGGAAAAGATTCAACTCCACTAAAAATAGAAAAAGACATGACAATAGTACTTATGAGTGGATTACAAGGAAGCGGAAAAACCACTACTGTAGGAAAATTAGGTAACCTAATTAGAAAAAAATGGAACAAAAAGCCTATGTTTATAGCATGTGACGTATATAGACCTGCTGCAATAGAACAACTAAAAACATTAGGAAAAAGCTTAAACATAGAAGTATATGAAGAAGGAACAAAAAATCCAGTAGAAATAGCAAAAAATGGAATAAACTATGCAAAAGAAAAAGGATATAACTACATACTAATAGATACTGCAGGAAGATTACAAATAGACGAAACACTAATGGAAGAACTAGTTAACATAAATGATGCAGTAAATCCTAATGAAATATTACTAGTAATAGATGCAATGATGGGACAAGATGCAATAAATGTCATAAATGGATTTAACGAAAAACTTAACCTAACTGGTTGCATACTAACTAAAATGGATGGAGACACAAAAGGAGGAGTAGCACTCTCTCTAAGACACTTAACTAACATACCAATAAAACTAATAGGTGACTCTGAAAAATTAGATGGCCTAAGCGAATTTGTTCCATCTAGAATTGCAGACAGAATACTAGGCATGGGTGACATAGTATCCATAGCAGAAAAAGCAAGCGAAATAATAAACGAAGAAGAAGCACTAGAAACAGCTAAAAAAATGAAAAAAGGTAACTTTGACTTAGAAGACTTTTTAAATCAAATGAAACAAATAAAAAAATTAGGACCACTAGAAAACATATTAAAACTCTTGCCAGGTGCAAAAAAAATGGGACTAAATAACATTAACATAGACCCAAAACTAATGAATAGAGTAGAAGCCATTATCCTATCCATGACTAAAGAAGAAAGAAGAAAACCTGAGATTTTAAAAGCATCAAGAAAACAAAGAATAGCGGCTGGAAGTGGAACAAGCGTAGAAGAAGTAAACAGACTATTAAAACAATTTGAATCTATGAAAACAATGATGAAACAATTTACTAATGGAAACATGAAAATGCCATTTTAAAGGAAAATCAAATGAATAATAAAGTAGTTGAAGTTGTATTTGGAAATTCTCTATATTGCACTATGAAAAAAAGTAAACTAAAGAGTAATAAAATAATCTTATTTAACACACTCTTTAGCGTATCCAACTTAAGTAAAATAAACGAATATAAATTAAACATAAACATGAATATAGAATGTTATAAAGAAGAAAAGAACTTTGAAAAAGAAATAAAATTACTAGATAAATACATAAAAGAAAACGCTAAAATTAGAGTATGGTCTAGCCATAAAACCATAGAGCCATATCTACTACTTCTATTCATAGTTAATCATATAAAAAATAAAAATATTGATATATATGTAACATACAGTGAAGAATTAAATAACTCTATAACACCAGCATGCTTAACTGAAACAGAATTAGAAGAATTATCTAAACTAGAACATAAAATAAATGAAGAAGAACAAAAAGAATACTCCAAAAAATGGCAAAATCTAATTAAAACAAATTCTCCCATGAGAATAATAGAAAACAATGAAATACTATCAATAGACCTAAACTATTTAGATGAATATATTATAAATCTATTAAAAGAAAAAGGAATAACAACAATATCTAAACTAACAATTGAAATAATGTCTAAATACCACACACAAGACTTAATAATAGTATACTTTATAGATAAACTAATACAAAAAGAAATTCATGATAAGGATTATTGTGTGGTAGGAATTA
>CANORX010000027.1 GCA_947569225.1 uncultured Clostridia bacterium | reverse complement strand
AAAACCCTTATAAACATTGAGTTTATAGGGGTTGAACGAATTGGTAATCCTATCTCTTACTAAATTGTGGTGCACGTCTTGCTTTCTTAAGACCATATTTCTTACGTTCTTTAATTCTAGCATCACGAGTTATCATACCAGCACCCTTTAAAGTTGCTCTATAAGCTTCACTATTAACTTCTAATAAAGCTCTAGCGATAGCCAACCTAATAGCGCCAGTTTGACCACTAAAACCTCCACCTTTAACTACTACATTGATATCAAAACTATCAACTGTACCTGTTAACTCTAAAGGTTGCTTTAAATCCATTACTAACGTATCATAAGGCATATAATCATTAACATCTACACCATTAACAGTAATAATACCTTTACCACTCTTCATAGTAACTTGAGCTACACTTCTTTTTCTTCTACCAGTAGCTGTATATACATTTGCTTTTGCCATTATATCCTCCTATAATTCAATTCTTTCAGGCTTTTGAGCTTCATGATTATGAGTATCATTTTCATAAACATATAACTTTCTAAACATATCTCTACCTAGTCTTGTCTTTGGCAACATACCCTTAATAGCTCTCTCAACCATTTCTACTGGATAACTTTCTTTCATAGTCTTAGCAGTTCTTTCTCTAAGACCTCCTGGAAATCCACTATGATTATAATAAATCTTTTTATTTAACTTATCACCTGTAAGACTAACCTTACTAGCATTAATAATAATAACTGCATCTCCACAATTAACATGAGGAGTAAAAGTTACCTTATGTTTTCCACGCAAAATATGTGCAGCTTTAGTAGCAACTCTACCTAAATTTTGACCTTCAGCATCAATCACATACCATTTAGTGTTAACATCTTCTTTTCTTAACATAAATGTTTTCATTTTATTCTCCTTCTAACTATCCTTATATATAAGCCTTCCCACAGCCATACACAAAGATGCGTTTTAAAATGTACCGAGTATCATTATACAATAATCATATGCTTAAAGTCAAACAAAAATGACGAAAATACGCTAAAATAACTTAGAAACAACACAATTTAAACAAAAAAACATAAAAAATATAAAAAAACAATAATTAAAATAAAAAAAGTAATATCTACCTTACACTTTTCATACAATTTAACGTTGACAAATAATCGTAAACTATTATAAAATGATAAATATAAGAGAGTAAAAAGTTGGAGGAATTACTATGAAGAAAAAAGCGAGTAGAAAAATAATAGTTACAATAATCATTACATTAATGATTATATCTCTATTAATGGGAACTATAGGATTATTAGAAAGTAAAAAAGATAAAACCAAAAAACCAGATAAAAAAGAGGACTATAAAATTACATATAAATATTATCTAGATGGTGAAGAAGTAGAAGAAATGCCTGTATTAGAAGAAATTGAAAATCCTAATCCAGACTTTGAAGGAGCAATAGATGAAATACCAAAATACAAATTTGAAAGACATGCATGTACTAATAATGTAACAGGAGAATTTGACGAAGAAAAATGGGAATTCATTCCTGACTTAACAAACAACACAACATGTAGACTATACTTTTTAAACACAACACACGAAGTAATTATAAAAGCATCAAATGGAAAATTACCAAGCAACAACTTAGAAGACAGAATTAAAGTAGAACTAGAAAAAGAAGGAATAATAAACGTTATCCCACAAGATGGTTACAAATTTGAAGATGTAACTTGTACAAATGACACACTAGCAGAATATAACAGTGAAACAAAAGATTTAAAAATCACTAACGTAAAAAAAGACTCAACTTGTAGCATATCATTTACAATCAGTGACTTTACTGCAGAAGTTACAACAACAAACGGTTCAGTAGCAGAAAGCAAAAAAAGTGGAAATTATGGAAGTAACCTAACATTCAATGTAACACCTGCAGAAAATTACAAATATAACAAAGTAACTTGTACAAATGGACAAAAAGCAGGATACAGTGACGGTGTACTTACTATAATAGGATTAACAAATGACACAGTATGTAATGTTGAATTCACAGCATCTAAACACAAAATAACACTAAATATAAAAAATGGAACAGTAAACGGAAACAATCCTCAAGAAAAACTTGATGGACAATCAGCAACATTCGAAATAAAAGCAAACCCTGGATACTCACTAAGTCATCCAAAAATAAACTGCGGATCATTTAATATAAGTAGCGTTGTATTCCAAGGAGGATATTTCACAATACCAAGTGTTACAAGTGACATAACATGTGAAGTAGAACTTCAACAATCAGCAACTAACTAAGTTGCTTTTTTTAATCCAATTGAGTATAATTAATCACATGAAGTGGAAAATAAAAAACATAACAATAAACAACCAAATAATCTTTGCACCCATGGCTGGAGTATCTAACATAAGTTACAGAAAAATAATAAAAAAAATGGGTGCAGGTTTAATATACTCTGAAATGATAAGCACTCTTGGAATAACACACAATGCAAAAAAAACTATAGACCTTATAAACTTCGAAGAAGACGAAAGACCAATCTCAATTCAAATATTTGGAACTGACACTAATTCATTCATAAGTGCTGCAAAATACATAGAAGAAAACTTTCATCCTGACATAATAGACATAAACATGGGATGCCCTGTACCAAAAGTAGCCATAAAAAGTCAAGCTGGAAGTGCCTTGCTAAAAAACCCAGACAAAATATATGAAATAGTAAAAAATGTTGTAGAAAACACGAACACACCTATAACTGTAAAAATAAGAAGTGGTTGGGATGAAAAAAGCATAAATGCAGTAGAAGTAGCAAAAAAAATAGAATTAGCAGGTGCAAGTGCAGTTGCAATACACGCAAGAACCAGAAGCCAAGGCTACAGTGGAAAAGCAAACTGGAATATAATAAAACAAGTAAAAGAAGCAGTTAACATTCCTGTAATTGGAAATGGAGACGTAAAAACAATTGAAGACGCTAAAAAAATGTTGAGTGATACAAAATGTGATGGAGTAATGATTGGAAGAGGAGCACTTGGAAACCCTTGGTTCATAAAAGAATGTGTAGAATACATTGAAAATAACAAAATAATAGCAAAACCCACTAATGAAGAAAAAATAGAAATGATACAAACACACTACAACTTATTAAAAAAATACACTAACACAAACATAGCTTTATTAGAAATAAGAACACATGCTTTATGGTATATAAAAGGAATACCTAATGTAAAAGAACTAAAAAACGAAATAGTACAAGCAAAAACAGAAGAAGAATTCAAAAAAGTACTTAACAAAATAAAAAAAACAATCTTGACAAAACGAACATAAATATTATAAAATTAAACACATAAAACAAAAGAAAAGGACGAGTAATATTAGAAACTATTAATAGAAAGCCAGAATGATGGAAGCTGGTAACAAGCCTAATACGAATAAAAACTATTTCTAGTGGCAAATTGCCCGGTTAATACCGTTATAAATAAGAGAAAATCAAGTTATTGATTAAAAAGGGTGGTACCACGACCTAAAAATCGTCCCTTTTAATTAATAACTTTTTAATTTAAGGAGGAAAAAATGAGAGAATTAACAGACCAAGAACAAGTAAGAAGGGAAAAAGCAGAAAACATTAAAAACTTAGGACTAGACCCATTCGGACAAAAATTTGAAAGAAGTGCTTACGCAAAAGAAATCAAAACAAAATATATGAACATCGAACATGACGAACTCGAAAACATGAATGAAACCACAACAATCGCGGGAAGAATAATGTTTATAAGAAAAATGGGAAAAGCATCATTCTTTACAATACAAGACAAAACAGAAAAAATACAAATATACATATCTATTAACGATATAGGTGAAGAATCTTACACACTATTTAAATCAGCAGACATAGGTGACATCGTAGGTGTATATGGAAAAATAATGAAAACACAAACTGGAGAAATAACAATAAAATGTTTAAAATACACACATTTAGTAAAAGCCTTAAGACCACTTCCAGAAAAATTCCATGGATTAACAGACATTGAAGAAAGATACAGAAGAAGATATGTAGACCTTATAATGAATGAAGAAGCAAAAAAAGTTGCTTTAACAAGACCAAAAATAATTAGAACAATACAAAACTTTATGGATAATGAAAACTTTACTGAAGTAGAAACGCCAATACTAACACCAGTATTAACAGGTGCCTCAGCAAGACCATTCATAACTCATCACAACGCACTAGACATGCCATTCTACTTAAGAATAGCTCTAGAGCTTCCACTTAAAAGACTACTAGTTGGTGGATTAGAAGCAGTTTATGAAATAGGAAGAGTATTTAGAAACGAAGGAGTAGACACAAAACACAATCCTGAATTCACTTTAATGGAAGCATACCTAGCATACTCAGACTTAGATGGAATGATGGACTTAACAGAAAGACTATTCAAAGAAATAGGAGACAAAGTATTTACTAGACGTATATTTAACTGGAATGGAAAAGAAATTAATTTAGATGGAGAATGGAAAAGACTACATATGGTAGATGCAATAAAAGAAAAAACTGGAGTAGACTTTTGGAAAGAAATGACTTTAGATGAAGCAAAAACACTAGCTACAGAACATCACATAGAAGTAGAACCACACTTTCAAGTAGGACACATAATAAATGCTTTCTTTGAAAAATATGTTGAAGAAACACTAATACAACCAACATTTCTTTATGGTCATCCAGTTGAAATATCACCACTAACAAAAAAGAACCCTCAAGATCCAAGATTCGTAGACAGATTTGAGCTATTCATAGATGGAAAAGAATTTGCAAACGCTTACACAGAACTAAACGATCCAATTGACCAATATGAAAGATTCTCTTCACAACTAAAAGAAAGAGAACTAGGAAACGAAGAAGCAAATGACATGGATTATGACTTTCTTGAAGCATTGGAATATGGAATGCCACCTGCTGGAGGAATAGGCTATGGAATAGATAGATTAGTAATGTTCTTCTGTGAACAAGAATCAATAAGAGACGTTCTATTATTTCCACATATGAAAAATAAAAACAATTAAAAATGAAAAAACAAATATTTAAAGACTTAAAACTAAGTCTTTTTATTATGTATTTTTTGTGAAAACTGTATAAAAACTTGTAAACTTTCACATAATTATTGTATAATTATACCAGGAGGTAAAAGAAAATGAAAAAAAAGAACGCATCGATGTTCAAAATTCTTGCAATAATGATTTTTGTACTTGCGCTACTTAGTTGGGTAATACCTGCATCTAATTACAATGACATGACTCTAATGACTAAAGAAATATCAAGAGTATCAATATTTGATATATTCTTATATCCATCAACTGTAGTATTACAACAAGTAGAATTTATAAGACCTATACTATTTATATTAGCAATAGGTGGTATGTATGGAGTATTATCTAAAACAGGAAAATACAGAAATCAATTAGAAAAAATTGCAAAATCTATGAAAGGAAAAGAAGAACTATTCTTAATAGGAGTATCACTAATATTTGCTACACTAATATCTGTATTTGGATTTAATCCATTAATTCTATTAATAATAATACCTGCAATATGTAGCATCATAAGCCTAATGGGATACAACAAAATTACTATATTATTAGTAGCTTTTCTATCACCATTAATAGGAATTATTGGTAACACATATGGTGGAAACTATGTAAACTACATAAACCAAATATTAGAAACAACATTCAAAACAGAATTAATCTTTAAAATAGCACTATTCGTAATATCTTATGTAATATACATATTCTTCACTATAACTTATGCAAGAAAACATAAAATAGATAAAAAAGAAGAAAACGAAAAAGCAGAAGAAGAAATATTATTCCTTGGAGAAAAGAAACAAAACAAAAAAGCAAGTTGGCCTATATTCGTAATACTAGGATTACTACTTGTATTATCAATACTAGGACACACTAATTGGACAGAATCATTTAATACTGAATTCTTTACAGACTTACATGAAGCTATAACAAAATTCTCGGTATGGGATCACACTATAATAGCATATCTAATTAATGACATAAGTCCATTTGGTAACTGGATGTATGCTGAATCAACTGTATTAGTGATAATTGCTTCAATCATAATAACATATGTATATAACTTAAAAGGAGAAGGATTAAAAGCCTTCTCAGAAGGTGTACTAAAAGTATTAAAACCTATTGCTATTATAATACTTGCTTACACAGTATTACTAATGACAGTATTCCATCCATACTTTATGACAGTAACATCTTGGTCAATGGATTTAATTAAAAATGTTACAGGTCCACTAGGAGAAATACTATTTGTACTATTTGCAAGCTTAAATACAATAATTAGTACAACACTAAACATAGATTTATTATTCGTACTTACTGGAACAATAAAATACATCACGGCAGATGCACCAAACGTACTAGCAATAATAACTCAATCAATGCATGGAATAACTCTTTTCCTAGCGCCTACTTCAATAATGTTATTATTAGGAATAGAATATTTAAATATATCATATAAAGAATGGATAAAAGCAGCTTGGAAACTAATACTTGAACTATTTATCATTGCAATTATAATAATACTAATTGTAACATTCATATAAAAATATAAAGTAATCTAAAAAAAGATTACTTTTTTTGTATAAAAATTTATTAAACCCCACAATATATCATAGAATATAAAAGAGGTGTTTATGAATAAATATACAGAAGAACTAAAAAAAGTACTAAAATCAAGTGAACAAGAAGCAATAAAAAACAAAGATGAATATGTAGGGTCAGAACACATACTATTAAGCTTACTTAAAAATAACACAAGCATAAAAGACATACTATGTGAATTTAACTTAGAATACAAAAAAATAAAAGAACTACTACCAAAAGGAAAATCAAACAAAGAATACGTATTCTACAAAAAAGAATTACTAAAGATAATAGAAGAAATCATAGTAAACAAAACTGACTTAGAAGAAGAAATATCAGTACCTTCTATTTTATATGGAATACTAAACAAAAAAGAAACAGAAGCATATAACCTACTTAAAAAACTAAACATAGACATAGAAAGACTAAAAGAAACACTAAAAACTAAAGAAGTAGAAACACAAACCCTATTAATAAAAGAAATAGCAACAAATATAAACGAAGAAGCTCAAGCCGGAAAATTAGACAAAGTAATAGGAAGAGACGACGAAATAAACAGAATAATAGAAGTATTAGCTAGAAAAAACAAAAATAATCCTATACTTATAGGCGAAGCTGGAGTTGGAAAAACAGCAATAGTTGAAGAACTAGCCAGAAGAATAGTTAACAAAGAAGTACCAAAATTCTTAAAAAACAAAGAAATATTAAACCTAAACATAGCTAACGTAATAGCTGGAACAAAATACAGAGGAGAGTTTGAAGAAAAACTTAGCAAAATAATAAAAGAATTAGAAAGTGTAGACAATCTAATACTATTTATAGACGAAATACACACTATTGTAGGTGCAGGAGGAGCAGAAGGTGCAATAGACGCATCAAACATACTAAAACCTGCGCTAGCAAGGGGAAAAATAAAATGTATAGGTGCGACAACTAATAGAGAATTTAAAGAAACAATCGAAAAAGACAAAGCACTAGACAGAAGATTCCAAAAAGTATATGTCAAAGAACCTAATGAAGAAGAAACAAAATTTATACTTAAAAAAATAAAAAAAGACTATGAAAAATACCATGACGTAATAATACCTGAAAACATATTAAATCTAACTATAAAACTAGGAAAAAAATACATAACAGATAGAAATGAACCAGATAAAAGCATAGACATATTAGATGAAATATGTGCAAGCACAAGTATAAAAGAAAAGAAAAATGAATACAACATAACACTAAACAAAATAAATAAACTAAAAAACAAAAAAAATGATTACATATACAAAAACGACTTCGAAAATGCAAAATTACTAAAAAACGAAATAAATGCACTTAACACCAAACTAGAAAAAATAAAAAATAAAAATGCTAAAAATAAAGTATCTATAGACACACTAAAAAAAGTATTAGAACACAAAACAAATAGTAAAATATTTGAACTAGAAAATAATAAATACTTAACTGAACTAAATACACATCTAAAATTAAAAATAACAAATCAAGACAACATAATAGACGAATTAACTAAAATAACAAAAGAACATATGGAAAAAAACAACAAAGTACCGACATCAATAATGCTAAAAGGAAATACAGGTACAGGAAAAACATATTTAATTAATGAATACACAAATAATTTAAAACTAAATTTAATAAAACTTAACATGAGTGATTACACTAATGAAACTAGTATTACAAAAATCATAGGAAGTACAGCAGGATATGTAGGATATGATCAAAAAAATACTATCTTTGAAGAAATAAAAAGCTTTCCATTATCAGTAATATTACTAGAAGACTTTGAAGAAGCGCATATTAATATACAAAATCTAATACAAAATATTTTAGAAACAGGAACACTAAAACTAGCTAATAACGAAACACTACACTTTGGTAACTGTTTATTCATTCTAACATCTAATAACATTGAAGAGAAAAATAAAATAGGATTTATAAACAAAAAAGATATACAAAAAGACAATAAATTCAATCACATACTAACAACTAATAATTTAAATGAAGAAAACATAAAAACAATAATAAAAAAAGAAAATAACAAACTAACACAAGAACAAATAGAAAAAATAATTAAATCTAGTAACTTCGAAATATTTGGCGCAAAAAAAATTAAACAACTAATAAATGAAATTAATGTGAAACAAATAGTTAATTAGCATAAAATATGCTATAATACTCTTAGGAGATGAAAAAATGGAGTATGAAATTTTACTTATTCTTCTTATAATACTATTACCATTAATTGCAAACGTTTATATAAGAAGTACATACAAAAAAAACTTAAAAAAAACAGCAAGTAATAACTTAAGCGGATTTGAAATAGCAAGAAAAATATTAGATAAAAACGGATTAAATGAAATCATGATAGTTGAAACCAAAGGTCAACTAAGTGACCACTATGACCCATCAAGAAAAGTAGTTAGACTATCTACTGACGTATTTCATGGAACAAGCATAGCATCTAATGCGGTGGCTGCCCACGAAGTTGGACATGCTATTCAAGACAAAGAAGGTTATCTATTTATGAAAATAAGACATGCTATCTTTCCAGTAGTAAACATACTATCTAATATTTCATATTATGTAATATTTATTGGTTTCTTATTAGAATTAATGAACCTAGTATGGCTTGGAATATTAGCAGTATCATTTGGTGTATTCTTTCAAATAATAACACTACCTGT
>CANORX010000026.1 GCA_947569225.1 uncultured Clostridia bacterium | reverse complement strand
AAGGAAGAGGAGACATACATCATATATTCCCTAAAGGCTACCTTCAAAAAAATGGCAAAAATATAAAATCTATTTATAACCAAATTGCTAATTTTGCACTAATACAAACAGAAACAAACTTACAAATAACTAATAAATCTCCAAACGTATACATGTTAGAAGTAAAAAATCAATGTAAAAACAAACATGCAACAATTGGTTCAATCACAGATGAAGAATTACTAAAAGAAAATATAAAAACAAATTGTATCCCCGAAAAATTTGAAACTATGACGGTAGATAACTATGAAGAGTTCTTAAAAGAGAGAAGAAAACTAATGGCCAATAAAATACAGGAATACTATAACTCATTATAAAATTATATAAATTGGAATAATATTAATATATCTAAGTTATAATACCGTGTTCGTTATAGGTGGTTCAGGTTACCTTGGCTACCTTGATTATGATTGGTTTGAAGGCATCGCTGCCGTGCGTCCAGTAATTTCTCTTAAAATAAGTAATTCATAGTAATAACTATAGTAGAGCATACTTTAGAGAAACAAATATTATCCAAGTTAAAACTAAAAATATTAAAAAAAGAGTTTATAAATGTTAGTACTTGAGAAAACTTTTATAAACTTCTTTTTTATTATATAATAATTTAGGATAATATTAATAAAAGAGTATTTAACATTACAATTTGCACTTTTACGCGCGTGTTCGTTGCGGGTGGTTCTGATTATCCTGGCCACTTGACTAACAGTAACGTTAACAACACTAGTTCACATGTCGTGCGTCCAGTAATTTCTCTTAAAATAAGTAAGTTCATAGTAATAACTATAGTAGAGCAAGCTTTAGAGAAACAAATATTATTCACTGTTCTATAGAACTAAAAAGTATAAACTCTAAATAATAAATATAAGTATTAATAAAGAAAATATTTATTATTTATTTTCTTATAACCTTATATTTTAGTACAATAAGAACTAAATAATGAATAATGACCATCTTAATTTTAGATTAGTTTTTTTAAGTTTACAGGCTTTAAGATTTATAGTAAAATATAATTGGAACATAGAAAAAAACATAACAAAAAATAGTATTTAGAGGGTAAATATGAAAAAGAAAAAAGAAATAATTGAAAAAAATGAATCAAAAGAAATAAGCATCAAAAAAACTAAAAATCAAATGATGATATTTATATGTGTAATAAGCTTTGTTTTACTAACAATGTTAATCACAGGTTATATAAATATATATTTAAAACCAGTAATATCTAATCCAGTAACCGAAAAAAATAATGAAATAATATACTTATCAGACATACCATACATAAAGGAACAAAGCAACGTAGGATGGGGCAGTATTACCATAGACCAAAACGTTGAAAAAAATGACATGATATCACTCATTGTAGACGGCAAGAAAAAATATTTTTTAAAAGGAATAGGAGCACACGCAACAAGCAATGTAGTATTTGATATCTCAAATTATAACTTTGACTACTTTTCTACATATTACGGAGTAGATTCAGGTCGCGGAAACACAAGTGATGGAGTAAAAATTCATTTTTACACATCTGTAGATGGAGAAAATTGGGAATTAGAAACTTTAGCATCTCCACCAGTAAACAGAGCAGACACAGAAGCAGGTTATGTTGAAATAGACATAAAAGGAAAAAAATACATAAAACTATTTTGTAGACAACATGGAAGTGCAACAGGAGACCACTGCGTCTATGGTGGAGCAAAACTTTACAAAGAAGGATATAAAGAAGAAAATAAAACAGTAGACTTTATAAAAACTGTTGAAGAATACGACAACATACTAAATAAACTATCACTAGAAGACCAATTAAACAAAAAAGAACTAACACTACTACAAAGAGAATTAGTAAGTAGAGTAGGCTATGACTTATTACAAAACATAGCCACATTAGATAAAGACTATGAAGACACACTAAGATGGCTTATGACAGACTTAGAAAACCTAAAACTATACATCTTAGGAGGTGCACCTACAGGAAGTTACACGAACTCACTAAAAGTATTAACAAGTTTACATAAAAACTATAAAAATGACTTTAATAATAACACTACATCAAAATATGGTAATAAAGTTGGAGACTTGTATAAAAGAATGGCAATTACATTATCTTTAACACACTCAGCACAAGTGGCTTTATGGATGCAACCGAGTGAACCAACTAACCAATCAGACGCAGTAGAGCGATATAGAATATTCAAAAAACTATATGATGAAGGAAAATTCAAAGTAAATAATAACATAGACATAACACCTTGGTTTGAAACTTATACTGTAGAAGAAATGCGTTTCATCATGAACAACATAATAGATGATGAATCAATCCTATGGCTTCACGATTACACTCAACAACAAATAGAAGCGCATCCTAATCAAGCTTGGACATATCTTACACCACATCCTTACATGGCTTACGTATGGCCAAACTATGGTAATGAAATATTCCATGACCCAAGTAAAAAAGATTACTGGGACAATAAATTTGGTGGTGTATTCTCAAAATATGGAGTAACCTACACCTCAGGATCTAACAAAGTTTATAAAGTATGGATGAACTTTAGAAATGAATTTGGAACAGGCGCGGTTTGTGGTGGAATATCTAAAACAGGTTCAAACATAAGAACTGTACACGGAATACCTGCTGCCGTAATCGGGCAACCAGGTCATGCTGCAATAATATACTACAACAAAAACTCTGAAGGCTTAGGCTACTGGGGTATAGACAATGACGTAAGTGGATGGACACTTTCTGAAAAAGGAGAAAGATTATTATTAGGATGGGGTAATGACAGAAGATATGTAAAAGGATATAACGTTCCATACATAGCTATGGCACAAGAAGCTGTCAACAGATTTGATGACTATCAAAAATCATCAGAAATACTAATGCTAGCTAAAATATATAACAATGACAAAAAAGAAGAATACCTTTGGGAGTCATTAGAAGCCTTAGACTTTAATGTTGAAACTTGGTATGAACTAATAAACTATTATAATAATGATAATACTAAAACAGAAGAAGACTACTTTAACTTAGCAAAAAAAATGAGTGAAGCTTTATTAGAATATCCACTAGCATACCATAACCTAATGGAATTAATAAATCCACATATGACTACAAACGAATACAAATTTAACTATTCACTACTATTAGAAAAAACACTAACAAGTGGAAAAAATTATAATGGAACAGATGTATTACAACCTGCACTAACAAGACAAATGGCGAACTATTTACTAGGAAAAACAGACACATCACTAGCCTCATTCTCATTTAATGGTGACAACGCTGGAAAAATAGTACTATCTAGTAGATTTGATGGTTCAGGAGTAAGATGGGATTATAGCCTTGATGGTAAAACAACATGGAATGAAGTATCATTCACAGGAAATGAAGAACACAAATATCAACTAACAGAAACAGAAATAAATAGCATAACTGCAGAAAATGACATCTATATTCACATAGTAGGAGCTCCATACAATGACCAAACAATATTAAAAATTGACATACTAGAAAATGTAATTAACGAAAGCAGTTACTTTAGAAATGACTTAGAAAACAGAATAATGGGAGTTAACCTAAATCATGAATGGAGAAACAAATCAAGTGATCCATGGACTTCATATAAAACTGCATCTCCAGATAACACAGGAAACAAAACATTACAAATAAGAATGGCACCTAACGGAACAAAACTTGCAAGTAATGTACTAACATTTAACTTCACAGAAGACAATCAAAGAGATAACAGAAAATACATACCAGTATCACATCTAAGCATACATGACGTATCAACAGAAGCTGTAAACAATGGAGGAAGTGCTATCTATGCGATAGATGGAAACTACAACACCAGATGGCACTCAGCATGGAATGGAACAGACACAGAAAGATACATAGTAATAAAAATAGACCAACCAGTAGTATTGACAGCTGTAGAATTTGTCCCAGCAGGTGGAGGAAATGGTAAAATATATGATGGTACAATTTATGGAAGTATGGACGGAGAAAACTGGGAAGTCCTATCTAGACAAACTAACATAAGATACACAAACCAAGCAAACACAAACGAAGATGCAATTACTAACACAAAATCATTTGAAATAGAAAATCCAAAACAAGTACAATATGTAAAAATAGTAGCTGACAGAACTAATGGAAATTGGTTTGCTGCAAGAGCATTTAATCTATTTGAAGACAAAAGTAAAAATCCAAACCCAACAGCAAGCATAGGATTCGACATAACTGCACCTACAAATCAAAACGTAGTGGCAAGACTAATAAATCCTAGCACAAACATAAGAATCACAAATAATGGTGGAAGTGACACATACACATTCACAGAAAATGGAGAATTCACATTTGAATTCATAGATGACTCTAATGGTATGACAGGAAAATCTACTGCAAAAGTAAACTGGATAGACAAAATACCACCTACGGCTACTATAAGATATAACATAACATCAAAAACAAACAAAGAAGTCGAAGCAACACTAATACCTAGTGAAGAAATAATAGTACTAAACAATGGTGACTATGATTCTGATAATCCTAACTCAGACCCAATGACACACTTATTTATGGAAAACGGAGAATTCACATTTGAATTCAAAGACAAAGCTGGAAACATAGGAACAGCCAAAGCTACAGTTGACTGGATAGATACAACTATTCCTATAGGGAACTTAACATACAGCACAACAGAACTAACTAACAAAGACGTAGAAGTAGAAATATACTTTGATGAAGAAAACATAACTATAACAAACAACGATGGAAATAGTAAATACACATTCACAGAAAACGGAGAATTCACATTTAAATTTAAAGACGAAGCAGGAAACGAAGGAACAAAAACAGCATACGTTAACTGGATAGACAAAGTAGCCCCTAATGCACAAATATTCTATAAACCAAACACAAAAACCAAAGGGCCTGTAACAGCAACAATATATAGTAACGAAGACATAAAAATAACTAATAATGGTGGAAATGAAACATACACATTCACAGAAAATGGAACATTCGAGTTCACTTATGAAGACATGTTAGGAAACAAAGGAAAAATAACAGCTAAAGTCACATGGATAGAAAGTGAAAACAATAATACAAATCCTGACAATGAAGGAAACAACAAACCAGGAAACAATAACAAGCCTGGAGAAGATAATAAACCGGGAAACAATAACAAACCTGGAGAAGAAAACAAACCACCAAAAACAGAATACAAAGAATTCTCAAATAATGGCATAAAAATTAACATACCAAAAGACGAACTAACAGAAGAAGTAACATTCAAACAAAGCAAATTTATAGTATCAAATGAAATAATAAAAAGATTTAACACAAACAGTGAATTCATAGAATTATACTTAGAAAACAATAACAATGAAAAAATAAACCTATCTACAAATATAAAAATAACAATAGAATTAGATAGTCATCGTGAATTCATAGGAATATTTGAACTAAAAAATAACAACTTAGTTGAAAGCTTAGAATATAAAACAATTAATAAAAACATGATAGAAGTTGAAACAAATAACTTAGGCAAATTCATACTATACTATAAAGATGAAACAAACGTAGAAACAAAAGAAGAGAAAAAATCAAACAACATCATTTGGATAATAATAAGTGGTATCGTTGGAACAATAGGAATAACAAGTCTAATAATAAGAAAAAGAAAAATAGACTTAAAAGACGAAAGAGAAGAACAACAATAGTTTTTCTCTTTTTAAAACGCATACAATAAAATGATGGTTGACTTATAAAAAAATCGTATATAAAATATAAATACAAAACAAAAAGGAAGTAGAGGTCAAACGAATGAAAAACATTTATAATTACGTTGACACATATGGTAACATAACATTTGATAAAAACCCATTTAATGAAATAGATAACATGGTATTCTCATACATAGTTTACCTAAATTTTAATAACACAAAAATATACAATAACGCGCATACATTAGGAGAAATAGGAAAAGAATATCTAAGAAAAAACACATATAGAAAAGTAGCCAAAACAGGAATCGCGCAAAAAGGAGCATACAAACTATTAGAAATAATTATAAACAAAAAAAGATATAAAAACATATTACTAACTGACTACATATATGACGCTAACAAAGACATGCAATTTAGTGCTATCACATTTAACATAGACAAAAATCTAAAATGTATATACTTTGAAGGAACAGACGAATTAATAAGTGGATGGAAAGAAGACTGTTACATGGCATCAAGATTTCCTGTTCCATCACAAATAGAAGCTGTAAAATATGCAAATAAGCACATAAAACTATTTGGACCCAGAATAATAATAGGCGGTCACTCTAAAGGTGGAAACCTTGCACTAATAGCAAGCATGTTTATGAAAAACTATAAAAAATCGAAAATAATAAAAATATATAACAACGATGGCCCTGGACTTAGAAACGACGAATTTCACTCAAAAAAATATAAAAAAATAAAAAGAAAACTCATACACATAGTCCCAGAATACAGTATGGTAGGAGTATTACTTAACCATGAATTCTATACTGTTGTAAAATCCTCAAAAAAGAATATAATCTCCCACGACATGGCAACATGGATAATAGAAGACGATAAACTAATACCTAGTGAATTATCACTAAAAAGCAGAAAACTAGAAAAAAACATACTCTACTGGGTAAATAATCATACTGACGAAGAAATACTAAGAACAACAGACAACTTATTTAAGGTATTAGAAAGTGAAAACATAGATGACACATTAAAACTACTAAAACTAAAAAACATAATAAAAATATCATACAAATTCTTAAGCCTAGACAAAGAAACAAAAGACTTAATAGTAGAACTAATAACATACACATTTGATAAATACAAATATTAACAAAATAATGTAAACTTAGTAACAAATAGTAACTAAGTTGTAACAAAAAATATAACTAACTTTAAAACTATATGATATAATATAAGGTAGAAAGGAAAGTTAATAATGAACATAAAAGACATACTAAAAAATTTAAAAGAAAACCTACTAAGTCCTACTAATCTAGATTATGAATTTGATGCAGAACTTGAAGATCATCAAATAGGAAGTGGAAACATATATAGATTACACTATATTAACTATCATAGAATTGGAGGAAACTATTACACATATACCAATAACATAGGAATAATAGATTGGCCATTTAAACCATTTACATTACCTTATGAAATGAATAGAGAAGATGCATTTAAAATATTATCATATCTAACAGACTACATAGAAACAGAGTTGAATTTAGAACCTTGTTCACATAAAAGTGTATCCACTTTAGATGAAGTAATAAATTTAGAAAAACTAATGTTTAAAAGACCAAACATGCCTGTAAATACTAATGATATAATTGAATTATTTACAGTAACAGGAAGACTACAACTATTTAAAGAAAGCGAGTATTACCCAAAATACTTTGAATGGTATAAAGAACAAATAACTTTAGAAGAAGTAAAAAATATATATAGTAAATATGGAATAGAATTTTATGATTTAGAAGAAATAAATCATTTTATTTCACAACCTCAATTAACTAAACAAAAATAAAAAAGGTGAAACCATGAAAATACTAATAATTGAAGATGACAAAAACTTAAGCTCTGAACTTTTTAACTTATTATTAAGCGCAGGCTACACTCCATTAATATTACAAGATTATAGTAAAGCTTTAGAAGAAATAAAAAACACCAATCCTGATTTAATACTAATGGACATTAACATTCCATACACAAATGGAGAAATACTATTAAACGAAATAAGAAAAACAATGAACACTCCTGTAATAATGTTAACAAGTAGAAATAATGAAACTGACGAAGTAATATCAATGAGTTATGGAGCAGATGACTACATAACAAAACCTTATAACCCAACAATACTACTACTAAGAATAAATGCAGTATTTAAAAGAATGGAAAACCCCTCTAATATTACCAAATATGAAAATATGATAGTAAACATAAAAAAAGGAACAATATCAAACAAACAAAAAGAAATAATACTAACAAAAAATGAAATGATAATATTCACACACTTACTATCACACAAAGGACAAATTGTAACAAGAGACGAATTAATAACAGACTTATGGGGTTTGGGAGAATACATAAATGACAATGCACTAACAGTAAATATAAGTAGACTAAGAACAAAACTTAGTGATTTAGGAATAAATAACAAATTAGAAACAAGAAAAGGACAAGGATACATATTACTATAATAACTTGTTCTTTTTAAATTAAATAAAAATGCTATAATATAAAAAGGGGTGGCTAACAAATGAAACTTATACCATACATAAAAGATAAAATCATAGAATTAATAATAATAACTTTCACACAAATAATAATAATCTTACTACTACTATCTTTCAAAGTAGAACAGAGTCTAATAATAGCAATAAACATAACTTACATAATCATGCACACACTAATAATTACAATTGATTACACTAAAAAAAGAACGTTCTATAACAATTTAAACAACAACATCAAACATTTAGACAAAGCATACCTAGTATTAGAAACAATAGAAGAACCAAACTTTTATGAAGGAAAACTAACATATAACTCACTATATGACATAAACAAATCAATGATAGAAAACATAAACACATATGAGTGTCAAGTAGATGACTTTAAAAACTATGTAGAAATGTGGATACACGAAATAAAAATCCCATTATCAAGTCTCGCACTAATAGCCCACAATAACAAGAACAAAATACCTAAAAGTGCGCTAATACAAATAAAAAAACTAGATGACTATTTAGAACAAATACTTTATTATACAAGAAGTGAAAATGCTAACAAAGACTATTGCATAAATAAAATTAATTTAGGAAAAAGCATAAACAACACACTACTAAAAAACAAAGACTACTTATTAGATAACAACATTAACATAAAAGTAGAAAATATAAACTATGAAATATACTCTGACTCAAAATGGCTAGAATTCATACTTAACCAAATAATAAACAACAGTATAAAATACAAAAACACAAAAACTGAATCTTACATAAAAATAAAAGCCACAAAAAACAAAGAAAACATAACACTAATAATAGAAGACAATGGCTTAGGAATAAACGCATCTGACTTACCAAGAGTATTTGAAAAAACATTCACAGGAGAAAATGGAAGAAAAAGTTCTAAATCTACTGGAATGGGCTTATTTATAGTAAAAAACCTATGCATAAAACTAGGACACCAAATTTACATCGAATCTGAATATAACAAATACACAAAAGTTTACATAAAAATGCCAATAAACAAATATTATGAAGTTGTAAAATAATAAAACCTACTTAGTGAGGTTTTTTAAATATTACAAAACTGTAACAATTAGCAATATTAAAATATAGACAAAAAAAATAAAACATAATAAAATCTTTACGATAGTGTGAAAAGTTTTATGAAAAACTAAGCACTAAGTGAAAATGGTATTAAT
>CANORX010000025.1 GCA_947569225.1 uncultured Clostridia bacterium | reverse complement strand
CAACTAAAATTATGACAGCTTTAGTTGCTTTAGAGAATTATGATACAACAGAAATTATTTGTGCAGGTGAAGAGATTAAAGAGGTTTATGGCTCGATGATTTATATTGATGAAGGTGAGTGTATGACTCTTTATGATTTGTTAGTAGGTTTGATGTTAAGAAGTGGTAATGATGCCGCTATGGTTATAGCAACAAATACTTTAGGGTATGATGATTTTATTAATAAAATGAATGAGCTTGCAAGTAAAATAGGAATGAAGAATACTAATTTTAAAAATCCACATGGATTAGATAATGAAACAGAAAATTATTCTACTGCTTATGATATGGCTCTTTTGATGAGATATGCTACTAAAAATAAGCTATTCATGGAGATTACAGGTATTAAGAAATATACTTTGGATTCTAATAAAGAGACCCATTTATGGCACAATAAGAATGAGTTACTAACAAGTTATAAGTTTGCTACTAGTGGAAAAACAGGTTATACAGATAAGAGTGGTTATATTTTGGCATCTAGTGCTAAGAAGGCTTATGAAGATTTAGTTATTGTAACTATGAAAGATAAAGATAGATTTCAAACACATAAGAAACTCTATGAACAATATTTTGAAGAGTATGATAGATATAAAGTTTTAGACAAGTATACTTTTGGAATTAAGGAAGATTATTATAAGAAATATCATTTGTATATAAAAGATGATGTTTATATTATGTTAAATAAAAATGAACTTGATAAGATAAATGTAGATATTCAGTTAAAGAAGAAAAAGAATGTTAATTCTGGAGATATTGTTGGTAGTGCAAAAGTTTATGTAAAGGGTGAGTTTGTAAGTGAAGCTTATATTTATGCTTTATCTTATGAGTCTAAGATGCAAAAAATAAAAAATTGGTTTTTCTTTTGGAAATAAAATTGTTTTTATGTTAAATATCAATTATAATGTATACAAGGTGAAGTTTGATGGAAAGATTACAAAAGTTTATAAGTAATTGTGGTGTTACTAGTAGGAGAAAAGCTGAAGATTTGATTTTATCGGGTAAGGTAATAGTTAATGGTAAGGTGGTTCGTGAGCTTGGAACTAAGGTAAGTGGTAATGATGTGGTTATTGTAAATGGCCAAGTTTTGAAAAGTGAATTAAAGGAATATTATCTTTTATATAAGCCAAGAGGTGTTATTAGTTCTGTTACAGATGATAAAGGACGAGAAACTGTTATAGATTTAATAAAAACAGAGACTAGAATATATCCTGTGGGTAGACTTGATTACGATACTACTGGTTTAATTCTTTTAACTAATGATGGAGAACTTTCTAATGTACTAACGCATCCTAGTAGAGATGTGGAAAAGGAGTATGTTGCTAAAGTTAGAGGTTTTTTTAGTAAGGATGATGCTTTAAAATTAAGTAATGGAGTTATTCTTAATGGTGTTAAGACAAAGAAAGCGTATTTTAAAATGAAGAAATATGATAAGAAATCAAATGTTAGTTATGTTAGGGCTATTATTACTGAAGGAAGAAATCATCAGGTAAAGGATATGTTTAATTTATTAGGTTATGATGTTTTAAAGTTAAAAAGAGAAAGGTATGCTTTTTTAGATTTATCTGGATTAAAAAGTGGTGAATATAGAAAATTATCAACTAAAGAAGTAAAACAATTATATAGCTTGAAATAAAAACAAATTAACAATAATGTCAATTTGTTTTTTTTAACTATTCTTCTTCGATTAATACAGCTTGTACTGGACAATTGTCTACACTTTCTAGTGCTAAGTTTTTATCTTCAGGTTTAAGTTCTTTTCCAACAGATTCAGCATGTCCCATTTCGTCAAAAACTAAATATTCTGGAAGATTATTAACACATAGTCCACAACCTATACATGCTTCTTTATTAATAACTATTTTTTCCATAAATTCCTCCTTGTTATTATGATTATATGTTATATTTGTTAGAAAATCAATTTTAAGTTGAATTTTTTATTTATTGTTTAGTGTTAATTTTGTTAAATTTAAAGACTTTTTGTTACAGATTTGGTAAACTATTTATGGAGGAAATAGAACTGAATAGTGAAAATAATTTAAACGATGATTTTGGTGGTTTTATGGATAAGAAAACTAGGAAGTCTTTAAAGGAGAAATCTTTATTTTCAAAGATTATTGGTATTCTTTTGTGGATAGTTTTACTTTTGTTTTTGGTAGCTATAGGTTGGGATTATGTGAATTTTAAAATGAATAAGGAACCTATGTTTTGTATTAAAAAGGAGACAACTAAATATGATGATGGAACTGTAGATATTTGTACTGGTGTAGGTTATAAAGTATTTAAATATGATAGAGAAAGTTTTAGGGGTAGAGAGTTTGGTCCTTTTTGGAAACAAGATAGAACTAGTGAAGATAAATAATTATTTTATAATTTTATCATGAAGTTTCTTTTTTCTATTTAAAAAATTATTCTAATATGTTATTATAATAATGGTGAATAATATGAACTCAAGAATGGAAAGGTATAAAATTGAAGAGAAGACAAATGAGTCTTTAAATGAACCCGTTAGTAGTAGAGTGTCTAGAAATAATTCTTTATATCAAGACATTAAGACTAACGAACTTTCTCGTGTTCGAAATAATGATAATATTAAGGTAATAGAAAATAGTGGTAATACTATAGATTTGGAAAAGATTAAGAGATATATAACTGAGATTAATGATCAACCTAGGGCTACTAGAAAAAGTGTATCATTAGAAGAAGTTAAAGAAGAAAAAATAGTTCAAAAAGATGAAGTTGTTAAAGATTATGATATTAATTCTGTTTTAGAGAGAGCAAAAAAATCAAGAGAAATAGATTATGATAGGGAAAGACATAAGAAATTAAGAAATACAGAGTATGATATTTTAAATAAAATTAAGATGTATGATACTAAAGAAGAAGAATTTTTAGATAATCTTAATGAGCAATTTAATACAGATGAGAGAACTTTGATAGATTTAATTAATACTGTAACAATTCATAAAGGGGATGTAAATCTTTTGGAGGAATTAATGGGTGAAGATGAGGAAGATAGGATGGAGCCTATTAATAAAGAACTAGAAAAAGGAGATATTAAGCAAGAAATTAATAAGGTGATTGAAGAAAATCAAGAAGATAAAGAGAGTAGTACTAAATTAGAAATGCTTGAGAAGACTCAACAACTTACAAATCTTAAAAGTAAAAAGGAAGAAAATACATTTTTTACTAATTCGATGACTTTTGGTAAAGAAGATTTTGAAGGTTTTGATGAGTTAGAAAAGAGTGTTAAAAAGAATAGTGTTGTTTCTACTATCTTAATTATTATTTTAATTATTTCTATTGCTATAACTTTGGTTATAATGGCTAATTATGTTTTTAATTTAGGTCTATTTTAGAATAGATCTTTTTATATTTAATATAATTTAGTAATGAAAAGACGAATGAAATTAAAAACTGGAGATATATTTTTTTATAGGATAAGAAAAAGAAATATTGTAGTTGTTATTTGTTTCTTAATTTTTTCTTGTACATTTTTTATTTTTCATTTACTTAGTAAGTATATTAGTCCTATTTTACTCGATTATGCTGAAATTGAAACTACTAAATTATCAACTTTAATTATTAATAAGGCAGTAGAAAATCAAGTGAGTAATAATATTAAGCCAGATGATATGATAAATACTATAACTAATAAAAATGGAGAAATTGTTAGTGTTGATTTTGATACTAATGTTGTTAATCAAAGTTTAGTTTCAATTAATAATACTATTCAAACTAATTTAAAATATTTAGAAGAGGGAAAGTTAAGTTTGTTAGATATGCCAGAGATGAGTTCTTCTTATGATTTAGATAAAAGTAGTAGTGGTATAGTGTATCAAATTCCTTTTGGGGTAGTTACTGATATTCCTATTATTGCTGATATAGGACCTAAAATTCCTGTTAAAACTAGTTTAATTGGTAGTGTTATAAGTAATGTTAGAACTGAGTTAACTCCTTATGGAATAAACAATGCTTTATTAAAAATATATATAGAAGTTACTGTTACAGAACAAGTTATTATGCCCTTTATTTCTAAAAGAATTAATATAAGTTTAGAAGTTCCTATTTTAATGAAATTAATTAATGGAAGTATTCCTAATGTATATGGAGGTAATTATTCAGTTTCAACTCCTATTACAGAAAATATTAATTAAATATTGTTATTAGTTCTACTTTGATTTATAATTAATTTAGGAGGTAAGTGGATGATGAATAAAAATGATAGTTTAAGTGCTTATGATTTTTTAGCTTTATTTAGTGCTATAATGTATTCAAAAGATTTAAAGTCTTTTGATAGATATGATTTGTTAAAGTTTTTACATGAATATGATTTTAGGGTAAGTCCTTATTGGAAATTAACTAGTAATATTATTTTTAATAATAATCATATATCTAGTGGGTCAGATAATTTAGATAAAGCTTATAATAGACTTATGGAGGAAGGTGTTTTTTATACTGTAGTTACTATTGATGGGACTATATTTATAAAGGATAGTGTACTGTTAGATGATATTTCTTTTTCAAAATCTAGATATTTTAATAAGATGGAAAGATTTGTAGATGAGTTCATAGTTAAATTTGTAAAAGATAAGGAAACTACATTAAGATTAAAAAAATAGTAGGTGGAGTGTTAATGAAAAAGTTAAATTTACAAAGAACAGATTATTTGTCTTGGGATGAGGTTTTTATGGCAACTACTAAACTTTATGCTATGAGAAGTAAAGATCCTAATACTCAAGTGGGTGCTTGTATAGTTAAAAATAATAGAATATTATCTATAGGTTATAATGGTGCTCCCAATGGGATGAGTGATGATGTTTTTCCTTGGAATAGAGAGGGTGGAAATTTAGATACTAAATATTTTTTTGTGGTACATGCTGAGAGAAATGCTATTTTAAATTATAGAGGAAGTAGGAAAGATTTTGAAGGCGCTACTATTTATGTTGATTTGTTTCCTTGTAATGAATGTGCTAAAGAGATAATACAAGTTGGTATAACAGAAGTGGTGTATTTGAGTGATAAGTATGCAAATACAGAAGGTACTATAGCTTCTAAGATTATGTTTGATGAGTGTGGAGTTAAGTATAGAAAATTTAAAGAGGAAAATAGGAAAAATATTAATATAGATTTATCAAAATAAGAGTGGTGAAGATAAAAGTGAAAGTGTTTGAAACAGAATATAAATTAATAGAAAATTATAATGATGCTTTTGTTGAGGAAGAGTTTTTTTCTAAATGTACTGATTATTTTAAGGGTTATGATTATATTGTTGGAGATATTTCTTATGGTAAATTGAGACTTAAGGGTTTTAATAAAAAAGATAATAAGAATTTTAATTCTATAAATGATTTTTCTAAAGTGAAAACTTATATTAAAGATAATTGTGCTTATGGTTGTAAATTTTTTATTTTAGAGAAAGAAAATAATTGATAAAAAAATAATTTTGTGGTATTCTATTTATAGTAGGAGAGTGAGTCTATGAAAAAGATTACTGTAGAAAACTTTGATGGGACTAAGGAAGAAGTAGAATTGGTTAATGCTTTTGATGTTAAAGATTTAAATAGAAATTTTGTTATTCTTTCAAAGGGAGAGTCTTTAGGTGAAGGAATGAGTAAAGTTTATATTTCTGAAGTTATAGAGGAAAATCTAGGAGTTTATAAACTTGTTGGAATTACTGATGAAAGTGTTTGGGATAAGGTTAAACAAGCTATGAAAGAGATAGTTCAAGGAGGTGAAACAGCATGAATTTAGAGAATGGAAGAGTTATTTTAGAGGATTCAAGAGTTATTGGAATTAGAGAAGGAGATAAGTTAGCTTTACAAAAGGCGGCAGAAAAGAAAGAGTCTTCGTTTACTTCTAGTAATGAGCCTATGATTCAAGATCAACCAATAGTTCAAGTTGTTCCAGAAATTATGCCTGATATGAATCCTGGTTATAATAATATGCAACAACCAGTTGTTGAAACTCCAAAAGTTGTTGAGCCAATTGAACCTGTTGTGCCTAGTGTACAACCTATGATGCAACCAGATTTTGGTACTCAAGTTAGTCCAACTAATATTTTTGATACTGGAGTAATGAATCAAAATTCATCTGGGGATTTAAATGCTAACGCAATGAAACCCAATCCTGTAGATTTAAATGTTGTTCAACCAAGCGTTAATCAATTTACTTTTGATGAAGTTCAAGGTGGTGTTACTAATAATAATTCTTCAGAGTTAGATACGCCTCAGACTTTCTTTGATAGTGTAGAGAAATCTAATATGAATACTCCATCTAATTTTGAAAATTCAAATGCTTCTTATGATGACCCAGCAATAATAATGTTAGATAATGTTAGAGATATCGTAAATAGAAAAAATCAAACTATTGAAGCTTTAAATAAAAAAATAGATTTTCTTCAAAATCAGTTAAATAAAGCTGAAGAGGATAGAAAAGTTAGTGAAGCGCAAAGAATGGCTGCAGAAACGACATTAGCACAAGCTAGAGGTGTTAATCCAATGCAAGGACCTTCGTTAGTTTATCAACAACAACCAGGATATCAAAATCAAAATTATGGACAAGCTGCTTAATTGCAGTTTTTTTATTTTATTATTTGCATATAATTTATAGAGATGAGTTTGTATGAAAGAAACTATAAAATATTTTTATAATGTTTATCCTGATAAAATATTTGATATAGATAATGGATATTATTTTTTTCTAAATGATTATAAGTATTATTTTCTTAAATATAATAGAGATATCAGGTCTTTAGATTTTTTAGTTAAAGTTAGTAATGATTTGTATAATAAGGGAGTTTTGGTTGATACATTTATTTTTTCTAAAGATAAGTCTTATTATGTTAATGTGGATGATGATGTTTTTGTTATGTTAAGAGTTAATAGTATTGAAGATGATTCTTATTCTTTAAAAGATATAGTTTATTTTAATAATTTACTTATTAGTAATAATAGTGTTAAATTTGATAATAACTGGGCTATTTTATGGGAAAAGAAGATTGATGATTTTGAAGTGAGCGTTAGTGAAATTAATAACGAGTATCCTTTGCTTCAAGAGTCTTTTAGTTATTATTTAGGTTTGGCTGAAAATGCAATTGCGTATTTTAAAGATACTATTAATGATGAGGATATGAGTAATGTTAAGGTTAATTTGAATCATAGAAGGATAGATGTAAATGCTAGAAGTGGTAATATAAATAATCCATTAACTTTTACTTTTGATTATGAGGTAAGAGATATAGCGGAATATATTAAATCAAAATTTTTCTATGGAGTTATAGATTTTGATGAAGTTGATGATTTATTTATTTCAAATAGTTTTTCTAGGGCAAGTTTAAGAATTTTGTTTTCTAGGTTATTGTATCCTTCTTATTATTTTGATGAGGTTAAGAATATTTTGATTTTTGATGAAGGAGATGATGGATTAAAAAAGTATGTTAATAAGTGTGAGAGTTATGAAGATTTTTTAATTGATATTTATAATTTAATAAATAAAAGAGTGAGTATTCCACCAATTGAATGGTTGTTAAATAATAATAATTAGAAAAATAAAAGATTTTATGTTATAATTTTATTGTGATGTGAGATGAATATTAAAGTAGGAGATATAGTAAAGGGGCAGGTTACGGGAGTTACACCTTATGGTGTGTTTGTAAGTTTAGAAGATGATTATACAGGCTTAGTTCATATTTCAGAGGTGTCTGATAAGTATATTAGGAGTTTATCTGAGATTTTTAGTATAGGTGATATTATTAATGTTAAGATAGTAGATATTGATGAAGATAAGAGTCAAGTTAAGTTATCGATAAAGAAGATTGATTTTAAAGTTGATCAGTCATTATCAATGATACCAGAGTCTGGAAAGGGTTTTGGACTCTTAGAAGAGAATTTAGAGAAGTGGACTAATATGAAAATCGAAGAAATTAAATTGAAAAACGATTAAAAAATCTTGACATATTTATGGCCTATATGGTATATTTATAAATGTCAAGTGATGTGGGCGACTAGCTCAGTTGGTTAGAGCATCTGCCTTACAAGCAGAGGGTCGGGAGTTCGAGTCTCTCGTCGCCCACCATAATTAATGCCGAAATAGCTCAATTGGTAGAGCAACTGACTTGTAATCAGTAGGTTACGGGTTCGATTCCTGTTTTCGGCACCAGATTTGATTGATACTCGAACTTTTTATTCGAGAGTAATAAATATTAACTAGAAGTACCGTCTAGTTTTTTTTGTTATTTGAGAATGGAAGTGATGAGTATGGATGTTGTTAAGGAATTAGAGTTTGATAAGGAAGTCTTAAAAAGACTCTTAATGATATGTAGATTTGCTTGTGTTAAACCTATTATTAAACAAGGAAGTATTATCAATATCAAAGGAACTAACATTGCTTATGTAAGTCCACATATTATAACGATCAAAAAGAATAATTATTTAATATTTAATGGAAGTGATACTTTATTTGTAAATGATTATTCTAAAAGTATTAAATTAAAGGATTTAGAAGTTCATATTAAAACAAATTAATTGTTTTAAAACTAGGCGTGCAAAAAGGAAGTACAATACTTGAGGTTAAAAGTATGGTCTTTTTGTACTTTTAATCTCTCTAAAAAATAAGAAAAGGAGAGATGAAAAAATGAACGAAGTAAAGAAAATTGCAGGAATTTATATTAGAGTGAGTACACTCGACCAAGCTCGTGAGGGTTTTAGTTTAGGACAACAAGAAGAACAATTAAAAGCATTCTGTGAGCGAAAAGGTTATGAAATTTACAAAGTATATGCTGATGAAGGAATTAGTGCTAAAAACGACAAAAGACCAGCATATAGAGAAATGTTAAAAGATGTGAAAAACGGTACAATTAATGTTATTGTGGCATTTAAAATGGATAGACTAACTCGTAGTGTATTTGATGTAGAAAAACTAATGACAGTAGTTGATAATGCTGGATGTGATATAGATTGTTTAAATGATTCATCAAATACTACTACCTCTACTGGAAGATTAACTTTAAGAATTATGACAAGTGTATCTCAAAATGAAATAGAAAAATGTTCAGAAAGAACTAAATTTGGTATGGTGGGAGCAATTCAAGCAGGACACATTCCCAATCATACTCCTCTAGGATTTAAAAGAGATAAAAAGAAGTTAGTACCTAATCCACTTACTAAAGATATTGTTGTTAGAATGTATGATTTATATTTAGAAGGAAAAAGTCATCAAGCAATCGCAAATATCTACAATAAAGAAGAAATTCTAGGTAAAACAAATTGGAAGGATTCTACTATTGGGAAGATAATGACTAATGAACTTTATAAAGGTGATTATCTTCATGGTAAGAAAACAAAGAATCCTACTTACTATGAAAATGTTGTTGAGGGTATTGTTTCTAAAGAAAAATGGGAAAATTGCCAGTATCAAAAGAAAAGAAATGCAAGACATTATGAAAGAACAGCAACCTACCTTTTTACTAATAAATTAAAATGTTCAGAATGTGGGAGATTTCTAGGTGGATGTGCTACTACAAAACCTAATGGAAATAAATATTATTACTATA
>CANORX010000024.1 GCA_947569225.1 uncultured Clostridia bacterium | reverse complement strand
GATAGCCCATCAATATATGCACACAATAGCGAATTCACAACTATAATAAATAACTCTATGTCAAATAACTATGTAGACACTGACGAATCTAACATCCAAGACTATAATCTTTTTAAAGAGGAAATAAGTATAACAAAAGGAAATGAACCTAACGATTATGAAGTAATTATTAACGAAAATCTAAAAGAAACATATAAAATAGGAGATAACATAGAAGAAAAAATCAATAACAACAAATTAAAAGTTGTAGGATATTTCCACAGTAACACTGGAATAAACATGTACTTAACTAATGAAAACACAATCAAATATAAAATAATAGAAAATAAAAATGACTTAATGGTATATAGCATAGACAAAGAAAAAACACTACGAGAATTTAAAGAAATGGGACTTAATATTTTAGACTCATATGACCAAGCAAAAGATGACTACTTAAATTCACAAAAAGATAGCATAAAATCCAAATTAGTCTCTAGCATAATAGTATTAGGAATCTCATTAATAGAAATATTCCTAATAATAAGATCTAGTTTTCTATCTAGAATAAAAGAAGTCGGAATATTAAGAGCGATAGGAATAAAGAAAATAGACATATATAAAATGTTTAGTGGAGAAATACTTGCAATAACATGCCTAGCTAGTATTCCAGGATTAATACTAATGTCTTACATCCTAAAAGAACTTTCTTCAATAAGTATGTTATCTAGAATGTTTTTAATAGACATAAAAGTAATCATTATAAGCTTTATAATAATATTAGGATTTAATCTATTCTTTGGCTTACTTCCAGTATTTACAACAATAAGGAAAAGACCCGCTAGAATACTTAGCAGAACTGATTTAGAATAAAATTTTACGATTTCGTTTGACAAAACAGTAGTTCCTATGATACAATCTACTAACGCAAAAAGGAGGGGAATATGACATATTTAGAAAAAGCGGAAGAAATTAGAAATTTAAAATTAATGATAATTGATGCACAAATGCTTTTACAACAATGTAACATAACTTATAAATCTTGGCTAAAAGGACGTGACAACTTTTATACTATGTTAGCTAATTATGAAACATCAGACTTAGCATTAAATTTTGGAAAAGCATTAAGTGATTGTTCAATTATAAATGTAAGTGACGAAACACTAAAAGAACAAGAAGCACTAAGACAATTTGTTGAGTCAAAAAAATACAATGGAAATAGACTAAAAATTTCTATGCGTTAAGAGGGAAACCTCTTTTCTTTTTATAAGAATTTTTATATAATTAAAAAATAAAGGAGAATTCATGAAAAACAAAATAGTATTGCTTATTATAATAATTGTAGTATTATTTTTTGGATATTTAATATATAAAGAAAATACAAACGAAAATTTAAAAGAAAATAACGCCATTGAAATAACAGAATTTATAGTTCCAGAAAAAATATATCTTCTTGTAGGAGAAGAAATAGAAGTCAATGTAAACATAAAAGAAAAAAACAACAAAAAAGTTGATATCTCATACATAAGTACTGACGATAAAATCATGATAGTGCATAACAATAAAATTAAAGGAATAAAAGATGGAAAAGTTGAATTAAAAATAAAATTAGAAAATGGAGAAACTAAAAAAACAAACATAATTGTAACAAGTCTAATTACAAAACCTACAATAAATAACGAAAAAGAATACATAACCTGTAACCAATATACAAAAGAAGAAAGTGACTTATTAGAAGAACTATTAGATAACAAAATAAAAGAAGGTGGCTACCAAACTAGAGCAGGAGCGTTAAATGCCGCACGATTTTTATTACTAGAATTTAAAAGTGGAATAAAATACTTTAATGAAAATGGAAGATTAGAAAATCATACAAAAATAAAGCACATAGATGGAGAGGGAAGATACTATCACTTAGGTCTATATCTTACAGAAGATAAATATACAGAAATAGAAGCCAGTACAAAAGACGGACCAAAAATATGGGGATGCGAATTACTTAATATACACTATAATAAAAAAATGGAAAACGGACTTAACTGTAGTGGATTCATAACATGGGCTTTATACAATGCTGGATACGACATAAAAGATGTAGGTGCAGGAGACTTTAATTACATACATAACGAACTATTAGACATAGAACCAAAAGAAACTATAAATAAAGAACTATTAGACAGTAATAAAATAAAAGTAGGGGACTTAATTGGATTTGACGGACACATTGCTATGATAATAGGATTAGATAGTAATAACATTTACATAGGAGAATCTTATGAAACAGGCCTAAGAGTAAGAACATATACTAAAGAAGAATTACTACAAAGTGAATTTAAAATAATAATATTAATGGACGAATATTACAAAAATGAGGGTAAAATTACAAATATGTGGTAAAATAAAAATAAAGTCAGTTGACAATATAAAAAAAATAAGGTATCATTTAATAGTCAGCTGATAAAAATGGAGTGATACTCAAGAGGCCGAAGAGGCGCCCCTGCTAAGGGTGTAGGTCGGGAAACTGGCGCGAGAGTTCGAATCTCTCTCACTCCGCCAATAAGAATTCAACCCCTATATTATAGGGGTTTTTAATTTGTAATTTTTTTATTAACACAGTTTAAATATTTATAAATTTACTACAATAAAAAAGCTCAATCAAAATGATTGAACTAAAACTATTCACAAGTATAATCACTAAAAGAAGTAGCTTTTAAATTATCTATAGTAGCCTCTTCAAGAGAAAACAATGCATTATCTTCATTATAAAGATCTCCTAAAGCGTTCTTTAATGACTCAGTAGTTAATTTAGTATAATCAACAGAAATAATAGTTTCAATAGTAGTATCATTCTTTTTAGTGTTTGTCATTGAAATACCATCAACCGCATCATAAACCTTAGAAGAAAGATTTAAAACATTAAGAGTAGTATCTAACAAATTAGCTTCAACATGAATAGAAGAAACACTTTCTACTGTCTGAACCTTCTTATCAGAACTATTATACTTAATAATAGCTTTCTCACTAGTCTCATTACCATCTTCATCTACTTCACTTTTAGTACAAGTTAATGATAAAACCTCATTAGTCTTTTTATCATCATTATTCTTATCAGTCTTATCATCAGTTGTATCTTTACCACAAGCAGTAGTTAAAAATAAAGCACCCACTACCAAAAAAGCAAAAAAATACTTTTTCATACCTCTAAACACCTCCTAACCACAAAAATTAGACAACCTCTATATTTTGTAAAATAATTATACAAAAAAAATATTAAAAACAAAATAATAATGAACAAACTTTACACTTTAAAAAAAGAAGAAGCACTATTATTAGGAAGCTCTAAAGTATGCTTAACATTTTTCTTAGGAAGAATAACTCTCCAAGGTTTAACACACTCATAAATTCTCACCACATTAAAATCTTTATCAAAAAGAACAACATCAATACTTTGAAACATAAAAAAAGTATGAATACCATTCGTATTTTTAAAAAAAAGACCATAATCTAGCTTACTTTTCATAAACATAAAACCCTTAAATCTGAGCCAAAAACTATTAGCCTCAACAATTTTCAAATCGCCAAAAAACTTAACATTTTCCATACATTAATATTAACATAGAAGATTGACAAAAGAAAGATATTTTTATAAAATTAAAATAGGTGAGAATATGAAAAATAAAAAAGGGCAAGCCTTGACAGAATACATATTAATAATCGCATTAATCAGTGTAATAGCCATAACACTAGTAAATCTTTTTGGTGGATATCTAAAAGATTCAATAACAAAAACAGGATGCGAATTATCAGGAACAGAATATAAAAAAGGAGATAAACCAGGTGAAGGATATTGTGAATAATAAAAAAGGATTTACATTAACAGAAATACTATCTGTCATAGCACTCATAGGCGTATTACTACTATTTGTAATGCCTAATCTAGTAAAAATATTCTCTAACAGTGTAACTTCTACAATGAAAGTCCAAGAACAAGAAATAGAAAACACAGCACTAATATATTTAGAAGACTATTGTAAAAATAAATTAGGAGACAATAGGTGCCCTAATACAATAACAAAAAATGGTGACAAAACATTCTCAGGTTACATAAAACTAGAAACATTAGAAAAAGAAGACTACATAGACGAAGTATCATTACAAGGAAATAAATGTACAGGATGTGTAATATACACTAATAATAAAGCCGCAACTTATATAACATGTGAAAATGAATATACAACAAAAACTGATGTAGACTTTAAAAACATATGTCATCTAAACTAGAGGTGAAAAAATGTTAAATAAAAAGGGACAAGCACTAGTAGAATTCATAATAATATTACCAGTACTAATAATGCTTTTCTTTGGAGCAATAGACTTTGGAAGAATAATACTAAGGCAAAATGAATTAGAAAACTTAACTGGAAATATAGTAGACTTATATCAAGAAGGAAAAACATATGAAGAATTAGAAAAAATTCTAAAAGAAAACAATGAAAATAACACATTAAAAGTAACAAACAAAGACAATAAATACATAGAATTTTCACTAGAAAGTAAAATAAACTTCATAACTCCTGGTTTAAGCAAAATATTAGGCGAACCATATTATGCCAAAATAACTAGGGTGATATACTATGAATAAACTAAACAAAAAAGGTCAATCACTAATATTATTTATAATATTTCTACCAATATTACTAATGGCTTTCGCACTAATAATAGATGTAGGCATGATGTATCACGCAAAAATAAAAGGCGAATCACTATTAAAATCAGCAAAAAAAGATAATGTAGACATAAAAGATTACTTTAAAATTAATAATATAGAAATATTAAACCTAGAAAACACTAATGAAAATAATAACAAATGCACAACAATTAACTATAAAATAGATAGTATATTTGGTAATCTAATAGGATATAAAGAATATGAAATAAAAATAACAGACTGTTAAGAAAGTAGGGAAAAAAGAATGGCTAAAGAGGGAAAAACAATTTGTATATATAGCCCCAAAGGTGGAGTGGGCAAATCTGTTCTAGCACTTAACCTAGCTGGAATTGCATCAAGCATGAACTATCGCGTACTATTACTTGACTTTGCCGTACATAATGGTGCGCTTAACATGATAATAAATGAAGAAATAAAAAAAACAATATACCATCTAACTGATGATATGGTAAATAACAGATATAAAAAAATAAGCGATTACACTTATAAATACAATGACAAAATAGATGTATTATCTGCACCAAAAGACCCAAGACAAGGAAACAAAATAAATAGCAGATATCTAAGTATGATAATAGAAAAAGTAAGAACACAATATGATATAGTAATCATAGACACCGGAAATAAAATGGATGAAATAAACATAGTAACACTAGACTCAAGTGACATGATACTATTTGTCATAGATAATGATATTTTTACACTTAAAAACACAAGAAACATACTTAATATCTTTAATGATTGTAACATAACAAACTTCAAAGTATTACTAAACGCATCAATAGACTTTAAAACACCTTACTTTAGCATAATGGACATGAAGAAAATAATAGGCGCAAACATAGACTACTCACTAGGAAAAGACATATTCCTAAAAGACATAACTTCTTACTTATATGACTGTAAAATCCCGACTCTAATAGAAGGATTTAGTAAAAGACATAAAGAAGATTACTTAAACATGAAGATGATAATAGAAGATTTAAAAAGAGGTGTTATAAATGAAAAAAACTAGTCTTTTAGATGCTTTTGAAGTAAACAAAGATAAAAGAAGTATAATACCTGTATCTGACTATGAAATATTCGAAGACAAAGAATTATTAGACGAATTAAGAACAAGAATAATAGAAAACCTAATAGATAGTGAAATTCCAGAAAGTGCAAGCTTAAATGAATACATAAATGCAGAAATAGACAGATGCATAGAAGGATATGACTTAACTAACTTAGAAAGAAGTCACATATACAATCTAATTGATAATGAAATAAATGGCTACGGACCACTAACAGAATTATTAAAAGACAAAAACATAACGGAAATAATGGTAAACGGACCAGACGAAATATACATTGAAATTGATGGACAATTAATAAAAGATGAAAGTGTATCATTCATAAATGACGAACACATAGTAAGAACAATACAAAGAATGATTCAACCACTAGGAAGAACAATAGACGCCTCATGTCCAATGGTAGACTCAAGACTAAAAGATGGATCTAGAATTAATGCAGTAATCCCACCTTTAAGTTTAAAAGGACCAGTAATCACAATAAGAAAATTTAAAGAAAACATTGGAACAATAGATGACTTACTTAGAATGGGAACAATGACTCCTTACATGGCTAGATTTTTAGAAGCATGCGTACTTGGCAAACTAAACATAATAGTATGCGGAGGTACAGGAAGTGGAAAAACAACTTTGTTAAACATAATGGGCAGCTTTATAGGTGGACACGAAAGAATAGTTACAATTGAAGATGCAGCAGAACTAAAACTATTACAAGAGCATGTTATACCGTTAGAAACTAGAGTCATGAACTATGATAGAGAAGGCGAAATAACAATAAGAGACTTAGTAAGAAACGCACTTCGTATGAGGCCTGACAGAATTATAGTTGGAGAATGTCGCGGAAAAGAAGCGTTCGACATGTTACAAGCTATGAACACTGGACATGATGGCTCACTAACAACACTGCACTCAAATGGAGGAGTAGATGCCTTAAACAGACTTGAAACCATGGTATTAATGAGTGGAATAGACATACCAGTAAAAGCAATAAGAGAATACATATTTAATGCAATAGACCTAGTTGTAAACATAGAAAGACTAAATGATGGAAGAAGAAAAATAGTAAGCATAAGTGAATTAGAAGGAATAAAAGATGGTTCAATAATTCTAAAAGACATATTTGCTTTCAACACAGAAAGTGTAAGCGAATCAGGGTCTATAAGTGGAGAATTTATAAGATATGATTTCTATCCAAAAATATTAGACAAACTAAAACAAAAAGGAATAGTAGACATAGATTACATATTTGAAAATCCTGGAGGCAAAAAATGAATGATGGAGTAATTGTAGAACTATTAATTGTTCAAGTAATCTTAATACTCCTTTTATTCATAACACTTATATACATAATCAAAATAAGACATAACATAAAACTTGAAAAAAAATTCAGTAAATACACTATAGCTAGACTTGAAAATAAAGAATTATCTATATTTGATAAAATTAACATAAACATCAAAAGCATAATAAAAAAAATATCTAACATCATAGAAAAATCGAAACTAATAAAAAACTATGGCGAAACATATGAAAAGCACATTTCATACGATAAAATAGAAGAAATAAAAGGAATAGACTATGTCAGTGCAAAACTATTACTTGGCTTAATAACACTAATATTATATATAATAACAATGATGTTTCAATACATAAATATCTCACTAGTAGGACTAATAATAAGCTATATCCTAGGATTCAGTATAATAGATATATTTATATCAATTGAATACAGAAAAAGAAGAAAAAAAATAAGTGAAGACTTATTAAAAGCTGTAATAATAATGAACAACTCATTTAAAAGTGGAATGAGTATAATGCAAGCAATAGAAATAGTAAAAAATGAATTAGACGGAGCCATTGGAGATGAATTTAAAAAAATATACTTAGACATGTCATATGGACTAACAATAGAAACAGTATTTGATAGATTTTACAAAAGAGTTAAATTGGATGATGCAAAGTTTATTACAACCTCACTAACTTTACTTAACAAAACAGGTGGAAACATAGTCAAAGTATTTAAAAGCATAGAAAGAGAATTCTTTGATAAAAAGAAACTTAATGACGAACTAAAAACAGCTACTGCTTCAAGCGTATTTGTATACAAACTACTATTAGTAATACCATTTATAGTTTGCTTTTTAATATTCATATTAAATAGAAGTTACTTTAATCCATTATTTAAAACAGAAATTGGATTACTAGTATTAGCACTCATAATACTATTATACCTAATGTATGCTTTAGTCATTAAAAGAATAATGAGGATTGAATTATGAATAATAGATTTATAGAAAAAATATACACTAAAAAAAGTATAAATAGAATAAAAAAGAAAACAACATTATTAGGAATTTATAACAAAATAGACCCAATAGACTTCATGAATTTTAGACTTGTAACAAGCTTAATAATATTCTTTATAACATTCTTAATGTCTTCATATGCATACATAATAAGTCCTATATTAACTATAATATTTTACTTTGGAATAGAGTACATAGTATTAGACTTAAGGATAAAAAAGAGAATATCAAAACTAGACTATGAAGCCTTATTCTTTTTCGAAGTACTAACACTATCTCTAGAAACAGGAAGAAATTTAAAAGGTGCACTAGAACTAACTGTTAGAAACATAGAAAGTGAACTATCAATGGAATTTAGATCCACTTTAGAAAGTATTGACTATGGAAAAACATTAACGGAAGCTTTAATTGATATGAAAAAAAGAATTCCCAGTGACACAATAAATAATGTAATTTTAAATATTACTCACTCTAATGTATTTGGTAGTGAAGTAGTAGAAACTCTATATAATCAAGTAGATTACTTAAGGGATAAAAAACTCTTTGAAGCTAAAGCTTTAATAGCTAAAATGCCGATAAAAATAAGCGTAGTATCTGTACTGTTTTTTATACCAATAATACTATTATTAATATTAGGACCTGTTCTAATAGGATTGCTTTAAAAGAATAATTTTTATAATAAACTATTCTTTTTTTTTATAACAAAAAGTACAATATAAAATACACATTTTAAAAATATTGCAAAAGAATGTTGCTTACTTGAAAAAAAGCAAATAATTTGTTATAATTTGTCTAGAAACGAAGGGAGGGTGAAAAAGAATGACTCGAGTAGAAGTAAAGAATGGTAATATTGAGAATGCACTAAAAAGATTTAAAGTAAAAGTTCAACGAAGTGGTACCCTTTCTGAAATGAAAAAAAGAAAAGAATACTCTAAACCTGGAGTAGTAAGAAGAGAAGCCAAGAAAGAAGCTATTAAAAACGCTAGAAGAAATAATAGAAAACATAGAGATTAAGGAGGAACTTTAATGACATTGTACGAACAAATAACAGAAAATATGAAAAATGCTATGAAAGCTAAGGATAAAGAAACACTAAATACAATCAAATTGTTAAAAAGTGCAATTGATTTAGCTAGAATAAATGGTGGTACAAGAGAAGAAAAATGTTCTGATGAACTAGTAATAGAAGTAGCTAGTAAACAAGTAAAAACTCACAAAGAAAGTATTGAAGAATTTAGAAAAGGTGGAAGAGATGACTTAGCTGATGCTTTGGTTAAAGAAATCGAAGTCATTAGTGTATATCTTCCAGAACAACTAACTAGAGAAGAAATTGAAGCTGAACTAAATAAAATATTTGAACAAGTAAAACCTGAAAGTAAAAAAGACATGGGCAAAATAATGAAAGAAGCAAACATAATACTTAAAGGTAAAGCAGACTTCAAAATAGTAAGTGAAATAGTTAACAATAAATTGGGTGCATAAATTGCATCTTTTTTCTTGAATTAATAAAAATAATGTGGTAATATAACCAACCAAATGGAGATATTCCATTTTTTTTAATAAATTCCTTTGTTAAATAAAATGAGAGTACATAAGGAATCTAAAAAAGAATC